>DOUW01000013.1 GCA_003520365.1 Massilia sp. | reverse complement strand
GACCTGCACCTTGTCGCCGCCCCCCAGGTGCGGCAGCGAGCGCGCCAGTGCGTAGAAATCGTTCACCACCAGCAGGATGTCGAAGCCCGCCTCCTGGCGCAGCGCCTCGATCGAGAACTGCCAGTGGTGGTTGGTCATGCGCACCTGGTCGCCGTCGACCGGATTGGCGATCGCGATCGCGGCGTGCCTGACCTGGCCGAATGCCGCCACCGACGGCAGCGCCAGATAGGTGCGGATGGCGTCGCCCAGCGTGGCGTGGTCGGCGCAGCCCAGCACCTGCACCGCCTCGAAGCGGCCCGGTGCGGTCTCGAGCGCAAAGCGGGCATTGGTGCCGCCGACGTCGGCCAGCAGGCGGACGGTATCGAAGCGGCCAGCGATGGAACCGGCGGTATCAGGCAGGGAAGCAGTCATTGCGAGGCAGAGTACAGGTGATGTCCAAGCTTACTGGATTTCTTTGCGCCATTACAAGTAAATTTTGTAGTTTAGGTACAAAGCTAGGTAAGTACGCATGAGACTACCCATTCCGGATGCAGTAGTACAACTACGCGTCGGGTGGTGCGGCCGTACTGGGCTGCCGGGGATTCCGCGACCTGAACGCCGCCCGCGCGTTCGACGGACGGTCGAACAGCCGCGCGGCTTATTTAGAAAGCAGGAGAAACAGAAAAAATGCCGCCTCAACGCCGGCACTGTGTGAACGCGTGGGCGGCGCCAAGCGCAGCGTGTGCACTGGACCGCCAGGTAAAGCCGCCCACCCTACGCGGTTTGCGGTTCGCCCGGCGGCAGGTGATGGGCATGCCACGCGTCGAGCCCGCCCTTCAGGGGCCGGGCGCGGTGGAAGCCGTTGGCGAGGAATTCCCTGGCCACCTGGGTGGCCGTGACGTCGTCCGGGCAGCTGCAGTAGACGACGATGTGGCGGTCGCGGTCGAGGCCGGCCATCAGCTGGCCCGGCTCGCAGTCCTTGTACAGCAGGGCGCCGGGTATCGCCCTCTCCAGCGCGTGCGCGGTAACGCTCCTCGCATCGACGATCAGGGGATCGTGGCCGCCCTCGATCAGCGCCTTCAGTTCAGGCACGCCGATGCGCGGCAGCGCCAGGCTGGCGCGGTGGCGGCGCCGCTCGATGTATTTATAGGCGACGAACAGCGCCAGCAGCGCGCCCAGCACGCTCAAGGCGGTGCTGCCCATGGTCTCCAGCGTCGCCAGCACGCGGTCGACGCTGTCGTGGAAGATCATGCCGACGGCGATGCCGGTGCCGCCCCAGAGCAGCGCGCCGGTGGAGGCAAAGCCGAGGAACTGGGAGGTGTTGGTGCCGAGCGCGCCGGACATCGGCGCGGCGATGGCGTTGAAACCGGGGATGAACTTCGACACCAGCAGCGACTTCGGCCCATAGCGGCGGAAGCGGTCCTCGGTCTGGTTGACGCAGGAGTCCGGCGACAGCGAGATGCGGCACAGGAGGCGCAGCACGCGCTTGCCGTAGTAGCGGCCGGCGCGGAACCAGAAATAGTCGCAGACCAGGCAGGCCAGCAGCACGGCCAGCAGGCAGAGTTGCCAGCTGGCGCCGCCGTCCATCGCCATCGCACCCGCCACCACCAGCACCGGGAAGGCGGGAATCGGCAGCCCGAACTGCTCCAGCAGCACCGTGCCGAAGACGAGCAGGACGCCATAATTCTGGATCAGGAGCGAGAGCTGGGACATCCCGACATGGTAGCTGAAATCGCCCTTCCCGGCTGGCAAGTGCCGGGTTTACGCAACAGTCAAGCCCCGCGGGATCGCCGCTAACAGCGTCTTCGTATAGTCGTGCTGGGGATTCCGGTAGAGCGCATCCGAGTCGCCCATCTCGACCACGCTGCCGTGGTGCATCACCATCACCTGGTCGGCGATGTAGCGCACCACCGCCAGGTCGTGCGAGATGAAGATGTAGCTCATCCGGTACTCGTCCTGCAGGTCCTGCAGCAGGTTCAGGACCTGGGCCTGGACCGAGACGTCGAGCGCCGAGACCGATTCGTCGCACACCAAAATTTCCGGCTTCATCGTCAGGCAGCGCGCGATCGCGATGCGCTGGCGCTGGCCGCCGGAAAATTCGTGCGGATAGCGGTGATAGGCAGCCTCCGGCAGCCCGACGCGTCCCAGCAACGCCTGCACCATCCTGGTGCGCTCGTGGTCGGTGGCGCCGATGCCGTGGATGCGCATCGGTTCCAGCAGGATCTGGCCGACCGTGAAACGCGGGTTCAGGGAAGCGTAGGGGTTCTGGAAAATGATCTGGATGCGGCGCTTGTAGGCCTGGTACTCGCGGTCCGACATCGCGACCAGGTCCCGGCCCTCGAACAGGGCGCTGCCGCCGCTGGCGCGGTGCAGCCGCAGCAGGGTCAGGCCGACCGTGGTCTTGCCCGAGCCCGATTCCCCGACCACGCCCAGGGTCTTGCCGCGCGGGAGAGTGAACGAGACATCCTTCACTGCGCGGAACTCGCGCTTGCCGAACAATCCCTCGCGCAGCCAGAAGCTCTTGCGCAGGTTCTTCACGACCAGCACGTTTTCGTCATCCGGCGCATAACCCCGCGTGCGCTGCGGCAGCGCGATCGCAGGCGCGCCCTCCCCGCGCATGAAGTCGTCGATCACCGGCAGGCGCACCGGGCGCTCGCCCAGCTTCGGGCGGCAGTGCAGCAGCGCGCGCGTGTACAGGTCGCGCGGCGCGCCGAACACCTGGGCCGCCGTGCCCTCCTCGCGCACCACGCCGTGGCGCATCACGATCACGCGGTCTGCGATCTCCCCGACCAGGCCCAGGTCGTGGGTGATGAACAGCACCGCCATCCGGTGCTTTTTCTGCAGCCGCGCGATCAGTTCGATGATCTGCTTCTGGATCGTCACGTCGAGCGCCGTGGTCGGTTCGTCGGCGATCAGGAGCTTCGGTTCGCAGGCGATCGCCATCGCGATCATCACGCGCTGCTGCTGGCCGCCCGACATCTGGCTCGGGTAGGCATCGATCTTCGCCGCCGGATCGGGAATGCCGACTTCGGCCAGCAGTTCGAGCGTGCGGGCGCGCGCCTGCTTTTTGTTCATGCCCATGTGCAGGCGCAGGACTTCGCCGATCTGGAAGCCGACCGTGAACACCGGGTTAAGCGAGGACATCGGCTCCTGGAAGATCATCGCGATGTCCTTGCCGCACAGGCGGCGGCGCTCGGCCAGCGGCAGCGCAAACAACTCGCGGCCGTCGAAGCGCACGCTGGCGCCCTCGTGCACGATGGTGGTGTCCGGCGGCAGCAGCCCCATCACGGCGAGCGAGCTGACCGACTTGCCGCTGCCCGATTCGCCCACCAGGGCCACGGTGGCGTCGCGCGGCACGTCGAAGGAAATCCCCTTGATCGCCTCGACCGTGTTCTTCTTGTCGACCCGGAAGGAAATGCGCAGGTCGCGCACCTGCAGCAGCAGGTTGTCGTCGTTCGTCATGGCCGCCTCATTTCAACTCATTTCAACTTCGGGTCGAGCGCATCGCGCAGCGCGTCGGTGAACAGCGAGAATGCCGTCACCAGCAGCGCCATCGCCCCGGCCGCGGCAGCCAGCTGCCACCATTTGCCGAGGATGAGTTCGTTCTGCGCCTCGTTCAGCATGCTGCCCCAGGACACGGTGCCGACCGGCACCCCGAAGCCGAGGAAGGAGAGAATGACCTCGGCCTTGATGAAGCCAACCACCAGGATCGAGACCTGCACCAGCGCCACGTGCGAGACGTTGGGGAAGATGTGCGAGAACATCTTGCGCCAGTTCGAGGCGCCGATGGCGTCGGCCGCCATCACGTATTCGCGCGCCTTGTGCTTGATGTACTCGGCGCGGATCAGGCGATACGGCCCGGTCCAGCCGGTCAGGCCCAGGATCAGCACGATGGTCGTCACGCCCTTCTGCTGCAGCACGGCAGCCACGGCCAGGATCATCAGGATCGAGGGAATCGAGGTGAACACGCTGTAGAACCAGTTGAACAGGTCGTCGATGAAACCGCCGTAGAAGCCGGACAGCGCGCCGAACAGGGTGCCGAGCGCCACCGCGACGAAGGCCGCGACCAGGCCGACCACGATCGAGGTCTCGCCGCCCTTGATGGTCTTCTTCAGGATATCGTGGCCCCACTTGTCGGCCCCGAAGGGGAGCGTCAGCGCCTTCTCGACCGGCGGATGGCTGCGCGCCACGTCGCGCTTGAGCGCTTCGAGTTCCTCGGCCAGCGGATCGAAGGCGTTCGGCGGCGCCGGGCGCTGCGGCTTCGCCAGCGCC
>DOUW01000014.1 GCA_003520365.1 Massilia sp. | reverse complement strand
GGCGCCGGCAAATCGACCCTGCTGCGCGTGCTGCTGCGCCAGGCCGAGCCGCAGCAGGGCGAGGTCACCTGGGGCGGCCACCGGCTGGAGGACTACAAGCTCGCGGCCCTGCGCGCGGCGACCAGCTGGGTGCCGCAGGAATCCTTCCTGTTCTCGGCCAGCATCGCCGAGAACATCGCACTGGCGCGTCCGGGCGCCAGCCGCCTCGAAGTCGAGGAAGCCGCGAAGATGGCGGCGGTCCACGACGACATCCTGCGCTTCCCGCAGGGCTACGACACGCCGGTCGGCGAAAAGGGCATCACGCTCTCGGGCGGCCAGCGCCAGCGCATCGCGATCGCGCGTTCGCTGCTGGCCGACAGCTCGCTGCTGCTGCTCGACGACGCGCTGTCGGCGGTCGATACCGGCACCGAGACCCGCATCCTCGAGCACCTGGCCGAGCTGCGCGCCTCGCGTCCGGAACTGACCGCCATCATCGCCAGCCACCGTCTCTCGGCCGTGGTGAATGCCGACCTGATCGTGGTGCTGAAGGACGGCCGCGTGGTCGAATCGGGCGACCACGAATCCCTGCTGCTGCGCGACGGCTGGTATGCCAGCCAGTGGCGCTACCAACAACTAGAGGCCAGCATCGATGCCAGCTAAAAAAATCGAACAAGCCGGGCGCGCCGAAGCGAAGCGGGCGGCCGGCCTGCTGCGCCGCGCCGCCTGGCCCGACATCAAGCATTTGAAATGGGCCACCTTCTGGCTGGTCATCGCCGCCGCGCTGGAAGTCATGGGTCCGATCCTCGGCAAGGCCCTGATCGACGACCACCTGGTGCCGCGCCATGCCGACTGGACGCGCATGGGCCTGCTGCTGGCCGGCGTGCTGCTGACCGGCTGGATCTCGACCTGGCTGCGCTACCTGCAGCTGGTGCGCCTGTCGGGCCTGGCCATGCGCTCGGTGCAGCGCCTGCGCGAGTGGGTCTACGGCCACGTGCTGCGCCTGCCGATGGCCTTCTTCGACCGGGCGATCACCGGCCAGCTGGTCAGCCGCGTGACCAACGACACCGAGGCGGTGAAAAAGCTCTACATCCAGGTGCTGTTCTCGATCCTCGACAGCACCATCGTCCTGCTCGGCACCACGGTCGCCATGGCCTGGCTCGACTGGCGCCTGATGACGATCGTGCTGGCGCTGCTGCCGGCGGTGCTGGTGATCGTCTGGCTCTACCAGCGCCTGTCGGCGCCGGCGGTGACGCGCGCGCGCGCCCTGCGCAGCGACATCAACGCCCAGATGGCCGAGTCGATCGGCGGCATGACCGTGCTCCAGGCCAGCAACGCGGCGGGCCGCTTCGGCGAGCGCTTCGCCAACACCAACGATGGCCACTACCAGGCGCGCATCGCCGAGATCCGCGTCAATGCCCTGCTGCTGCGCCCCGCCCTCGACCTGCTCAACGTCGCGCTGCTGGCGGTCGTCATCTTCGCCTTCGGGCGGCGCGAGATCGGCGCGGTCGAAGTCGGCATCCTGTACGCCTTCATCAGCTACATCGCGCGCGTGGTCGAGCCGCTGATCCAGATCACGATGCAATTCAGCGGCCTGCAGCAGGCGGTGGTGGCCAGCGCGCGCGTCGCCACCCTGCTGGACGAAGCCAGCGCCGACGAACATGCGGCGGGCAGGGCAACGGGTGCACGGCCGACGGTATCGCCTCATTCTCCAGCGGTGCGCGTGCGCCACCTGGACTTCGCCTACGTGCCGGGCCAGAACGTGCTGCACGACGTCTCGCTCGACATCCCGCAGGGCGCCTTCTACGGCATCGTCGGCCACACCGGCAGCGGCAAGTCGACCCTGCTGTCGCTGCTGCTGCGCTACTACGTCGCCGACAAGGACCATGGCAGCGGCCAGATCGAAATCTGCGGCGAGCCGATTGCCGCCATCGACAACGAGCGCTTCCGCAACGAGGTCGGCCTGGTGCCCCAGGATCCCTTCATCCTGGCGGCCTCGGCGCGCGAGAACATCGACATGGGACGTGGCCTGCCCCAGGAGCGGATCGAGGCGGCGGCGCGCGCGGCGCATGCCCACGGCTTCATCGCCGCGCTCGAGGGAGGCTACGAGACCTCGCTCGGCGAAGGCGGTTCGCGCCTGTCCTCCGGCCAGAAGCAGCTGATCGCGATCGCGCGCGCGCTGGCGGGCGAGCCGCGCATCCTGCTGCTCGACGAGGCGACCTCGCGCATCGATTCGGCCACCGAGCAGATCGTGCAGCAGGCCCTGGTCGAGCTGCGCGGCAAGGTGACCATCATCGCGATCGCGCACCGGCTCTCGACCATCCGCGACGCCGACCGCATCGTGGTGCTGAACCACGGACGCATTACCGAGTCCGGCCCGCACGAGGAACTGATGCGGATCGAGAATGGTTTGTACCAGCGCCTGTACATGCTGCAGCAGCTGGCGGTATAGCCTTCGTCCCGCGCGCGGCCTACACGGCTCGCCGGTGGGATGAGCAGTTGCCAATGTTGCCGTTTTGGCGTCGCTTTTTTGCTATATTCACAAAAAAAAGCGAAATTTCTATTAGGCAACACGCATATAATGCTCGGTGGCGTTGACCGTATGAAAAACGCATAACCACATCGAGACAGCTATGCCGGCAGCGAGAACGACGAGACAACCACGACAGCATCGTGCCGTGCTGCTGGCAACCCTATTGTTGGCGTCCTCGTACGCCGGCGCCCAGGGCCAGGGCCCACTGCAGAGCCGGCTGGCCGAGATCCGCGAGATCAACCGCTTCATTCCCGAACGCGCGCTGCCGATGCTGCTGAAGATCGAGCAGGAAGCGCGCGCCGGATCGGTCGAGGAGAAGGGCGAGATGCTGGCGCAGCTGTGCGGCGCCTACCACGCCCTGAGCCAGACCGCCAAGGCGCTGGCGGCCTGCGAGGAATTGATCGCGCTCGGCCAAAGCAGCGGCAACAATGCCGCGCTGGCCAAGGGCCTGGTGCGCAAGAGCTACATCATGTACGCCCGGAACGAGCTGGCGCTGTCGCACAACCTGACCTGGGAGGCCGAGCGCCTCGCCAACACCACCAACGACATCGAGCTGCGCGTGCGCGTGGGCGTGAACGCGGCCCAGGCCTTCTCCGAGGACGGCAACTTTCCGCGCGCGCTGGAAAAAATGCAGGCCACCCTGGCCTACGCCCGCGAGCACGGCGACGCGATCCACCAGGCCATCGTCCTGAATGCGCTGGCCAACCTGTACTCCCATATGCGCGAGTACGACAAGGGTTTCGAAACCCTGGCCGAGGCCTTCGAGGTGGCGAAGAAGGCCGATTCGCCGGGCCGCATGGCCCAGTTGAAGTCGACCGAGTATCGCCTGGCGGTGAAGGTCGGCCAGATGCGGCGCGCGCTGGCGGCGCAGATGGCCGCGCTCGAACTGCAGCGCAAGATCGGCGCGCATTCGCTGGTGACCTACTCGCTGATCAACCTGGCGGACGGTTACCTGAAGATGCGCGATTACCGCAACGCGAGCGCGTATGCGCAGCAGGCGATCGCGGCGGCGCAGGCGCTGAACGACAACGCGGCGCTGGCGACGGCGCGCGTCAACCTCGGCCAGGCGTACCTCGCCACCGGGCGCCTGGCCGAAGGCAAGGCGAGCTTCGAGGCCGGCCTGGCGGAGTACGAACGCAACGGCGACAAGCCGGAACTGCAGGGGGTGCTGCTCGAATACGGCGAGGCGCTCGAGCATGCCGGCGACCATGGCGCCGCCATCAAGGCCTACCACCGCGAGCGCACCCTGTCGAACGAGCTGTTCGAGAAGCGCCGCCAGAAGGCGATGCTCGAGCTGCAGGAAAAATACGACGCCGACAAGAAGCAGCGCCAGATCGAGCTGCTCGAGCGCGAGAATCAGGTCAAGTCGGCCGAGATCGACAACCGCCGCCTGCAGCAGCGCATCTGGGCGCTCCTGATCGTGGTGTTCGCGCTGGTTTCGGTGATCGTTGGCCTGCTGTACCGCAAGGTGCGCCACGCCAACGCCCAGCTGCACGAAAAGAACCAGGAGCTGAAGCAGCAAAGCGTGCGCGACCCGCTGACGGGCCTGTACAACCGCCGCCACTTCCAGGACTTCATGCGCACCCACCAGCTGCTGGACAAGCGCGGCGCCGGCGCCTCGGGCGACGAGATGGTCAGCGCCCTGTTCCTGATGGACGTCGACCACTTCAAGCACATCAACGACACCTACGGCCACGCGGCCGGCGACGCGGTCCTGATCAGGATCGCCGCCAGCCTGCGCGAGATCCTGCGCGAGACCGACATGATCGTGCGCTGGGGCGGCGAGGAATTCCTGGCCTTCCTGCCCGCGATCCCGCGCGGCGGCCTGGACGAAGTCGCGCGCCGCCTCCTGAGCGGCATCGCCGAGACCCGGATCGTCTACCAGGACATCACGCTGACGGCGAACGTGTCGATCGGCTTCGCGCCCTACCCGCTCGCGCCGGCCGGCCAGCCGCTGCCGTGGGAGCGCGCGGTCAACCTGGTCGACATGGCGCTGTACATGGCCAAGGGCCACGGCCGCAACCGCGCCTACGGCGTGCGCGGCTTCGCCGGCTTCGACCAGACCTCGATGGAAGAGATCGAGCAGAACCTCGAGCAGGCCTGGCGCGCCGGGTTTGTCGACATGTCGATCGTGACGGCGGGGTGGCAGGAGTTGAAGGTGGCGGGATAGGCGCGTAGGGTGGACACCTGTGTCCACGCGGTACGGCGGGTGATGTGTCGTGCCGTTGAGCGCCAGCGTCCAGTCCGCTCGATCACACGTATTTTCTCGAAGGTCTCCTCCGATCAGGCGATGAGACCGCGTGGGCTCGAGAGCCCACCCTACGAAAACCCGGTAATCCGTAGGGTGGGTTCTCGAACCCACGCAGGTCCGTAGGGTGGGTTCTCGAACCCACGCGGTACGGCGTGTGATATGTCGCAGAAACCGCGTGGGCTCAAGAGTCCACCCTACCAACCTAACGCGCCGCTTCCTGCATCTTCTCGCCGGCCCGCTCGACCTTCTCGCCCACCTTCGCGCTCGCCTTTTCCAGCCCGCGCCCGGCCTCGGCGGTCGCGTCCTTGATCTTCTCGCGCGCTTCCTCGGTGCGGTCGGCCAGCCGGTCGCGCGCCTCTTCGGCGCGCTCGACCGCGCGCTGCGCGGCCTCGTCGGCTTTCTCGAGCGGCGCGCGCAGTTCGCGCGCCACCTTGTCGCCGG
>DOUW01000015.1 GCA_003520365.1 Massilia sp. | reverse complement strand
CTGGCGGGTGGACGAGACCTACGTTAGAATCCGCGGCCAGTGGGCTTATCTCTACCGGGCTGTCGACTCGGCCGGCAATACCGTCGACTTCCGGCTCAGCCCGCGGCGCAACGTCGCTTCGGCCAAGGCATTCTTTCGTAAAGCCATACGTTCTCAAGGCCGGTCACCCGAGACTATTACGCTGGACGGTTATGCCGCTTCCCACCGTGCCGTTCGCGAACTTCAAGAGCAGGGACGTCTTCCTGACTTAACGAAGCTTCGCTCGTCAAAATATCTGAACAATCTGATCGAGCAGGACCATCGCAATGTCAAATCCAGACTTGGAACGATGCTGGGTTTAAAAAGCTTCACTTCCGCTACCACGACAATACAAGGTATTGAGCTCATGCATCGCATTCGCAAAGGGCAGTTCGACCTACGAGGTCTGGGAACTCAGGGGCAAACTCCGTCCGAAATCTGGGCAGCTGTTCTGGCTGCGTGAACTCAGCCGGCGCACCGGCAGGTTGGCGTACCTTTGTCCATAATTTGCACCAGAGCCGTCGTTCGGTACTTCAGCTTTACGGGAGCAATCATGCCGTCAGTTTACCCGTGCTGCGCCTCGGCCGCTGATGGGCCGATTTGTGCAACAAAGCCCTTCGTCACGTTCCACTCGTCCTGCACGAAGGCGGCCAGGCGCGTGATCTCCGGTTCGAAGCCTTCGACGATGTGGACCGGCGCGGCGTCGTCCTGCTGCTCGTGGCGGTCGCGCATGTCGTCGTTGGCCTGGCGGCTCGTGTCGAAGCCGGCGGCCAGCGCATGGCCGTCGAACAGCGAGCGGTTGTACTTGCCGCGCAGCGTCGTGCGGTGGGCGTGCGAGGTCGTGTCCCAGTCGCGCACCAGGTGCTGGGCACGGCCGAGCGTGTAATAGTCGTTCAGGCTGTCGCTGTCGCTGCGGCTGCGGTCGGCGGACAAGGTCAGGTCCAGCTTTCCGCCCAGCACCTTGGCGATCCATTCGATCTCGCCGCGTACGCTGGCCTGGTCGGTCGCGGACGAATACGGGACGTCGACCCAGTCCGGCGCCGGCCACGTGCCGGCCAGGTCGTCGTTCTGCGAGCGGCCGGCCCAGTCCGAGCGCGTCGCCTGCACGCCGGCGCTGACGTTCAATTCGTTGCGCTCGTCGATCTTCCAGTTCAGGCGCGGATACAGCACCAGCCCGTGGTAGCTGCCGCCGCCCTGGCCCCGGGTCGTGCGCGCCTGGCTCAGGGTGCCGTCCGGGTCGAGGAAGACGTCCGACCCCGTCGAGACGGAATCGTTGTGGCCGGCGTAGAACGTGCCGTTGATGAAGTAGGAGACGCTGCCGACGCGCTCGCCCCAGGTGCCGCCGGCATTCATGCTGTCGGTGAACTGCGAATGCATGACGGCCAGGCGCGCGTCGCGCTGCGGCTTGGCCACCACGCGGCGCAGCACGATGTTGATGGTGCCGCCGATCGCCTGCATCGAATATTCGGCGCTGGCGGCGCGCACGATCTCGATGCGCTCGATCTGGTCGGGCGTCAGCGCATCCAGCGAAAAACCGGGCGGCGGGCGGTCGCCGTTCACCAGGATCTGCGTGTATCCCTCGCCCAGGCCGCGCATGCGCAGCGTCTTGCCGGTGACGGTGACGCCGGGCGCGCGCTTGAGCACGTCGTAGATGTTGTCGTCGCCGTACTTGCGGATCTCGTCCGTGTTCAGCACGGTCTTGCTGGCCGTGTCGTCGCGCCGCGCGTCGTAATTGTTCTTGCCCTTGACTTCGACGGTCTGGATGGATGCCGCGCGGTTGACGGCAGCGGCCTCCTTCTTGCCGGCGGTATCGGCGGCGGACTGGGCGGCATCGGCAGGCTGTGCGGGCGGGCTGGTGGATTGCGCCAGCGCGGCACAGGGCAACAGCACCCCGGCAGCGATGACGAATCGTGCGGATTTATAGGACATTATTTTTGCACTCGATGGTCAATACAGGACGCCGGTTCCGGTCTCGGGCGGCTGCCGCGTCCGCGATAGTTTGAAAGATTAACAAATCCGACCCGGCCAAGTACACGCTTTTTTTACATTTGGACGACACGGCCCGCACGCCGCGCACGATACCTTGAGTCAATTTACGACAGTAACGCCTGCTGTTACTCTTGTAACATCAGACACTTCAAGGAGCCGCGTATGTTTGTACCTCGCACCGACGAGCACGCCATCAATTTCCTGCCGCCCTATTTCGACAAGGATTACGTCGAGCATGCCGTGAAGCCCTTCATGGCCGGCTCGATCGTCACCGGCGAAAAGCCGATGCTGCCCATGATCGACACCGAGCTGACGAAGGAAAAGGCGATCCCGCCGCACATCTTCGGCATGCTGTACGAGCACTGGACGCCGAACATGGAAGAGGAAGGCCTGTCCGTCTTCCTGCAGGGTTACGAGAACCGCGGCCCCGACAACGAACGCAAGCGCATCTATTATTCCGCCTTCACGGCCGACCTGTACCCGGCCTGCTACCAGCCCAAGATCCAGGCCTTCCTCGACCGCCTGTTCGTGCCGGAGAACGCCGGCAAGCCGCTGATGCAGGCCTACTACGGCAGCTATTTCGATCTGTACTGGGACCTGCACCTGGGCGTTTCGGGCGACGCGATCCCCGACGAGATCCGCGAAATCGGCAAGGCCTTCAATACCGTGATCGGCTTCTGGTTCCCGACCATGGACATCGTCTACCAGAGCTATATGGCGGTGCGCAAGCTGCGGCCCTTCCTGCGGAAATGGGTCGATGCGCGCGTGCAGGACATCCTGCAGGGCCGTACGCCGGGCTACGACAAGACCATCGTGCATTACTGGATCAAGAACGGCGAATTCGGCGAGAACTTCCGCCGCAAGGACATCGTGTTCGAATGCTTCCACAACTTCCTCGCGTTCAGCCAGTGGGGCAACACGCTCTTCAACATCGTGGCGCGGCTGTCGCGCGAGGACGGCGATGCGGCCGTGCGGGACTGGTTCGCGCGCACGATGGCCGACCCGGACCGCATCGACACGCCGCCGTTCACGCCGCTGGACCGCTATACGATGGAGCTGTTCCGCACAATTTCGCCGAACGGCGGCAGCTATTCGCTGTCGAACGCGCGCCAGAGCTTCAGCGGCCAGGGCTACAACGGCGTGCTGACGCTGCACCTGCCGTCGAGCGAGAACCCGCTGCACTGGCCCGACCCGGCCGCGTTCGACCCGGACCGCTACCTGGCGGCGCCGCTGACGTCCGACCATGACGCCGCCGCGGCCCGGGGCGCCGGGCTGCAGCGCTGCCCGTTCGCCAAGACGGCGCGCCCGCTGCGCGACGGCCGCAGCGGCCAGGTCGAGAACAGCGTGTACGGCGCCGTCTACGCCACGGTCGGCGGCACCGCCTATCCGGTGCCGGACACCGCGGGCTATGCGCCGTTCGGCTTCGGCTACCGGCGCTGCCCCGGCGAGCTGTTCACCATCGGCTTCGTGCGCGATTTTCTCAAGAAAGCGCATGCCGCCGGCGTCGAGTTCCGCAAGCTCGACACGGACAAGCCGGCGAAACTGCCGGTCGGTCCGCTGACCGTGATCGAAGACCGCTACGCGTTCAGCCTGGCGACGTGAGCGCGCAGTCCGGGCGCCGGAAGCCGTCCAGGATGATGCGGACGCCCTCTTCCAGGAAGGGTTCCGGCGGTCCGACCTCGTGCTCGGTCAGCACGCGGTTGGCGGCCAGCAGGGTAAAGCCGTGGACATGGGCCCATAACAGGCCCAGCACCTTCTTTGGATCGACGTCCCCGGCAGCGCACCGACCAGCTGGCAGTGGTAGATGATGCGCTGCAGGATCGCGCGCGTGCGGTCCAGCGCCGGCAGCGGCTCGGCCTTGTCCGGTAATCCCCCCACAAAAAGAGCGCGATCAGAAGTAGAATTTTCTACTTAAGAACAGGAAGCTCTACATGAAGACGTCCCGCTTTACCGACAGCCAGATCATCGCCATCCTCAAGCAGGCCGAAGCCGGCAGCCCCATACCGGAGCTGTGCCGCGAGCACGGCATCAGCAACGCCACGTTCTACAAGTGGCGCGCCAAGTTCGGCGGCATGGATGCGTCCCTGATGGCTCGTATGAAGGAGCTAGAGGACGAGAAGGCTCTGGTGCAAATTATGGACAAAGGCACGCTAACCTACCGGCGCGCCGGCTGAGTTCACGCAGCCAGAACAGCTGCCCAGATTTCGGACAAAGTTTGCCCCTGAGTTCCCAGACCTCGTAGGTCGAACTGCCCTTTGCGAATGCGATGCATGAGCTCAATGCCTTGTATTGTTGTGGTAGCGGAAGTGAAGCTTTTCAAACCCAGCATCGGTCCAAGTCTGGATTTGACATTGCGATGGTCCTGCTCGATCAGATTGTTCAGATATTTTGACGAGCGAAGCTTCGTCAAGTCAGGAAGACGTCCCTGCTCTTGAAGTTCGCGAACGGCACGGTGGGAAGCGGCATAACCGTCCAGCGTAATAGTCTCGGGTGACCGGCCTTGAGAACGTATGGCTTTACGAAAGAATGCCTTGGCCGAAGCGACGTTGCGCCGCGGGCTGAGCCGGAAGTCGACGGTATTGCCGGCCGAGTCGACAGCCCGGTAGAGATAAGCCCACTGACCGCGGATCCTGACGTAGGTCTCG
>DOUW01000093.1 GCA_003520365.1 Massilia sp. | reverse complement strand
TGCCGCGCCTGCCTTCGGCGAACACCAACATCCCGACGATCATGATGGCCGAGAAGATCTCCGACGCCATCCTCGCGGCGCGCCGCGCCGGCCACAGCCCGCGCCGGAGCGCGCTGGCCGAAGGCGGCTGACACTCCCCCAGCCGCGAGCCCGATAGCAGTTCCAGCAGCAAATCCATGGCGCCGCAGGCGTCGGAAGTCATACATACCTAGGAGACGAAAATGGCTGTGCTCACCAACCAAACCCTCATCACAGAGCGGGAAAACAACCGCCATACACTCAGGGCAGTGGTCGCCTCGTGTATCGGCTGGTCGCTCGACCTGTACGACCTCTTCATCCTGCTGTTCGTGGCGCCGATCATCGGCAAACTCTTCTTCCCGTCCGAACACGCGATGCTGTCGCTGGCGGCGGTCTACGCCTCGTTCGGCGTCACCCTCCTGATGCGCCCGCTCGGCTCGCNNGCCCTGTTCGGCTCCTATGCCGACCGCAAAGGCCGCAAGGCGGCCATGATCGCCTCGATGATCGGCGTCGGCGTCTCCACGGCCGCCTTCGGCCTGCTGCCGACGGTCGCCAGCATCGGCATCGCCGCGCCCATCCTGTTCATCATCCTGCGCCTGATCCAGGGCGTGTTCGTGGGCGGCGTGGTGGCCGCGACCCACACCATCGGCACCGAGTCGGTGGCCCCGCGCTGGCGCGGCGCCGTCTCCGGCCTGATCGGCGGCGGCGGCGCGGGCCTGGGCGCCCTGTTCGCCTCGATCGCCTATTACGGGCTGTCGGCGGCCTTCCCGGGCGAGCAGTTCGAGGAATGGGGCTGGCGCTGGATGTTCTTCACCGGCATCATCAGCGCGGTGCTGGGCATCACCATCTTCAGCAAGCTCGAAGAATCGCCGATGTTCAAGAAGCTGCAGGAAGCCAAGGCCCGCAGCAAGGCGGCAAGCGCCCCGATGGCCAACCCGGTCCGCACCCTGTTCAGCGGCCAGTACCGCAACGTCCTGCTGGTCAACCTGCTGCTGACCATCGGCGGCGGCGCCGGCTACTACCTGACCTCGGGCTTCCTGCCGACCTACCTGAAGGTGGTCAACGGCACCCCGGCCGAAACCGCGGGCTTCATCCTGATGCTGGCCAGTATCGGCGTGATCGTCGCCTCGATCGCCACCGGCCACCTGAGCACCCTCATCGGCCGCAAGAAGACCTTCGTCTGGGTCGGCGTGCTGCGCCTGATCCTGTTGCCGGCCATTGCGCTGCTGATGCCGGGCGTGACCGACGCCGTGACCCTGGGCTTCTACGTGATCGTCTTCAGCATGCTGGGCAGCATGGGCTATGCGCCGATCCTGATCTTCCTGAACGAGCGCTTCCCGACCACGATCCGCGCCACCGGCACCGGCCTGTCCTGGAACATCGGCTTTGCCATCGGCGGCGTGCTGCCGACCTTCGTCTCGCTCGCCTCGCCGATGCCGGCCGATGTGCCGATGTCGCTGGCCCTGTTCCTGACCGGGATCAGCGTGCTGTTCCTGATCGGCGCCCTGGTCGTGCCCGAGACCATCGGCAAGCTGGACGAACCGGCCGAGCAGCACTGAGCATCGCACGTATCGACAGAAATCAACATGGAGGAGACAGCCATGCATGCGAAAGACCAGAAGATCCATGAACGCTCCCACCGCTTCCGCCAGGACTACGTCGCCGCGACGCCGTCCTGGTACCGGGGCGAGATGCACCTCGGCTTCACCCTGCTGTTCACCGGCGGCGTGATCGCGTACTGCGCGCTGCAGATCGAGAACGCGCGCTGGCAGGAGTGGATGATCGTGCTGCCGATCTTCCTGTTCGGGAACTGGGCCGAATGGGCGGCGCACCGCTACCTGCTGCACCGACCGAGCAAGTACTTCAATGCCGTCTACAAGCGGCATTGCGCGGTGCACCACCAGTTCTTCACCCACGTGACCCTGGAGTACGAAGGCCAGCGCGAATGGCGGGCCCTGCTGTTTCCGCCCTTCGCCCCGGTGATGTTCGTGCTGGCGGCGCTGCCGCCGGCCCTGCTGGTGGGCTGGTTATGGTCGGCCAACGCCGGCTACATCGCGATGCTGACCATGGCCGCCTACTTCCTGATGTACGAGGCCCTGCATACCGCCTCGCACGTGGTCGACAGTCCTTTCCTCGACCGCCTGCCGCTGGTGAACACGGTGCGGCGCATGCACGTGATCCACCATCATCCGGAACTGATGGCGACCCGCAATTTCAACCTGACCTTCCCGATCTGCGACGCCCTGTTCGGCACCAGCGACCTGAAGAAAGGCTTCTGGCGCACCCTGTTCCATGGCAGCGGCCACGCCGGGATGGGCGAGGAGGAAAAACGCGCGCTCGGCATCGAAACGCGCGACACCGCCGGCCATCGGTAACACCGGACACGGGCGACAAACCGGACTGGGTTCCGAGCATCACGATTTCTGATGGATAACTTCATTAAACATTATTTGTCGTGATGCGTAGCCATCCTTATACTGAAATCGAGCAAACAAGGCATCGCCGCAGGGAGGCTTGAGAGCATGGAAATGAAGATTCACCACCGCACCGAAGAGACGCAGCAGCCCTTCCTCGGCCGCCCGATGCAGCGGATCGAGGACGCCTCGCTGCTGGTGGGCCGCGGCCAGTACGGCGACGACGTCGGCGTCAAGCCGGGCACCCTGCAGGCGGTCGTGGTGCGCTCGCCCCACGCCCACGCCGTCGTGAAC
>DOUW01000092.1 GCA_003520365.1 Massilia sp. | reverse complement strand
TCGAGGAAGCGGCGGCCGCGGCCGGCGCGATGCAGGAGCAGGCTGGCGAGCTGGCGCGCTCGGTGAGCGTGTTCCGCCTGCCCGACGGTGCTGGTGCTGGTGCTGGTGTCGGCGCCGATGCCGGCTCGGCGCTCGGACGCCGCGCCGAGCCGATGCTGCTGGGCCACCGTGCCTGATGTTTTTTGTAAGGAGTTTCAAATGAAGTTGCACAAAGTACTCGCGGCGGCCCTTGGCGGCGCCATCTTCGCTGCCTGCGCTCCCGCGCTGGCCGGCAACGGCAGCGGCGAACTGACGCTGATCCACATGGGCGACCTGCACGGCCACCTGGTGCCGCATCCGAGCGTGCGCAGCGATGCCGCCGGCAAGACCGAAGGCGGCGTGGCGCGCATCTACACGCTGGTCGAACAGATCCGCCGCGCCCATCCCGGCAAGACCCTGCTGGTGAACACCGGCGACACGCTGCACGGCGGCGCCGAAGCGATGTTCACCCGCGGCGAAGCGATGATCGAGGTGCTCAATGCCTTCCGCTTCGACGCTTACACGCCGGGCAACTGGGATTACGTGTATGGCGCCGACAAGTTCCTCTCCTACTTCACCGGCGACAAGCCGCTGGCGCGCTGGAACCCGGTCGTGGCCAACCTGTACTACGACAACTATCCGGGCCTGGAAGCGAAGAGCGGCCAGACCGTGGCCCCGCCCTACATCGTCAGGGAGGTCGGCGGCCTGCGCGTCGGCATCATCGGCTTCACCTCGGACCGCGGCCCCCAGGCCGGCGACCCGAAGATCACCGCCGGGCTGCGCTTCACCGACGGCCGCGCCGAATTCGAACAGTACGTGAAGGAAGTGCGTGCCCAGGACGTCGACCTGGTGGTCGTGATCTCGGAACTGGGCCTGCACGGCAACCTGACGCTGGCCGATGCTTTCCCCGGCGTGGACGTGATCCTGTCGTCGGACAAGCATGAACTGACGCCGGAGCCGGTGTTCTCGCGCAACGGCACCCTGATCGTGGAGCAGGGCATGGACGGCCAGATGGTGGGCGAGCTGCGCGTGCGCGTCGAGAAGGGCGTGGTGGCCGACAAGCGCTACGTGTCGCATCGCATCACCGAGCGGCTGGCGGAAGACAAGGGCATCGCCGCCCTGGTCGCGCGGGTGCGCGCGCCGCTGGTCAGCGGCCCGTCGTTCAAGCCAGGCGCCGTCGTCAATCCGTTCAGCGGTGCGCTGCTGCGCCGCCCGATCGACACCGTGGTCGGCCATACCGAGGTGCCGCTGTACCGCAGCAACTTCGGCGACGAACCGATGCCGGCGGTGATCGAGGGCTCCTCGCACGACTTCCTGACCGACGCCTTCCGCAGCCAGGGCGACGCCCAGCTGGGCATCATCACGGGCTTCCGCTACGGCACCGTGGTCGCGCCGGGTCCGATCACCCTGGAAGACCTGTACCACTTCATGCCGGTGGGCGCCCAGATCGCGCGTGGCGAACTGCTCGGCAAGCAGATCAAGAACGCGCTGGAAGGCAAGCCGCAGAACACCCAGGCCCGCGCCGGCGAATGGGTGAACGGCTGGACCGCCGGGATCAGCGGCCTGACGGCCGGCTTCGACCCGCTGGCGGCCCAGGGCGCGCGCGTGACGCACCTGCGTATCGGCGAGAAGGCGCTGGACATGGAAGCGCGCTACAGCGTGGCCGGGTTCTGGTATCCGCAGATCCCGAACCTGATCAACCGCCTGCCGGCCACCGGCGTCACGGTCGTGAAGGACAAGGACGGTACCGTTCTCGACGCCACCGACGTCGTCGCGCGCTACCTCGAGTCGCTGCCGGGCAAGACCGTCACGCGCGCGGGCCTGCAGCTGGACCGCATCCGCCTGCTGAACCCGCTGCCCGCGGCGGCGCACGGCGTGCGCGAGGTGCAGCCGCTGGGCGCGGTCGCGCGTTAAGGTTCGGTCGACGGCGGTAGCCTCGCCGTCGACCAGAAGCCTGGCTTATAAATGAGCGCGATATATCGGTAAAGCCGATGGAAGCCCGCTCACTTGCCCAGCCAGCTGCGTTCGCCCAGCGGCAGGCGCGACGGCAAGCGTTCGTGCCGGATCAGGATGCGCTCGACCGGCCCGTCCGGGAAATACTCCACCGTCACGTTACCGTCGCGCGAGACCAGCAGGTTTTCCTCGACGGGGAGCAGATGTTTGCGGTAACGCCGGTTCAGGTCGAGATACAGCTCATCGTCGATCAGCTGCAGGCGCACGGCCAGGCCCGAGTCGAGCCGGTACTGGCCCACGACGTCGCGCTTCAGGTCCATGGCCGCACCCAGGTCCATCGGCGCGGCCGCGAAGGCGGTGGATGATGCGAAGGCAAGGCAAAGCAGGGCACGCATGGCTGTCTCCTATTCGTGAGTGAGGCGCGAACTGAAGCGCGACTGTTGAACGGTACTGACGAAGGTTGGACAGGGCAGGGTTTTATATTGCTTCGCGTATGTATCAAATTCTCCTGGAGCAGCACGCGTTCCGGACTGCCGCGGCGCACCGGCCACGGCGCGCAAAACAGAAAGGCACCATGATTTTTCATGGTGCCTTTTTTGCTGCTGCGTATTCGTGCTAGGCCGTGCGGGCTTCCATGCTTATCGCAGCATGGCCGAGCGCCGTGACGACCGGGACTCGACTTTCTTGCGGCACGTCGCCTGGGCAGCCTGCAGGCAAGTGTCAATCCGTATTTCGTGTCACTCGTTTATGTGATGGATGGTTCCGCATCGGTGCGGGCCGCCTTGCCTGCCCGCGCCTCAGGTGCGCTTGACCAGCTCGACGCGCCGGTTCTTGGCGCGCCCTTCCTCGTCCTTGTTATCGGCCACCGGCTTGGTATCGCCCAGGCCCACGGTACCGAGGCGCTCCTTGGCGATGCCGGCGGCAAGCAGCGAACCCATCACGGCGTCCGCCCGCTGCTGCGACAAGGCCTTGTTGTGCGCGGGATCGCCAACATTATCGGTATGGCCTTCGATGGTCAGCTTCAGGGAAGAGTCCTTCTCCAGGAGCTTGGCGATCTCGTCCACGGCCGGCCTGCCATCCGGGCGGATGCTGGCCTTGTCGGTATCGAAGTTGATGTACAGCGCGACGTGGCCGGCTGAAGCCAGTTGGGTTTGCATGGCATCGGCCGTGACAAAGGCGACGGTCTGCTTGAATGGCTGTTCCGCCATCACGAACGTGTTGACATAGCTGCTGCCGGCCATGAGCACGATCCATACCAGCTGGTCGGGTTTCCGTACCAGATAGACATCGTAACTCATGCTTCCGTCGGCGTAGCGGGTTTTCTCCTGGTTTGCGATGATCTCGTCGACCGAGTCCGGAGCCAATTCGGTAGGGGTTGCTTCGTTGACCTTCACGCCACCCATCTGCGCAATCAGGTTTTCGTAGTTGCGCCGCGCTTCCACTTCGCTCATCTTCACATCGCTCAGGTAAAACCTGTGCGACTCGAAACGTCCTTCCACTTTCCTGAGTTGCTTCCCGGCGACCACGTAGAGCGAGTCGAAATTCGCCTTCTTCGTAAACATTCCCTCTTCGTTGAGGCCTGGCGGGTATTCAAGATAAGGGAAGGGGGGCAGCACGGCATTATTGACCGGCACTTTTTCGATATCGAACTGCGCCTGGGACGCCGGGGCGGCGCTACTGGTCGGCGTAGTACTCGCTCCGTTCGACCCAGGCGATGGGTCTGTGGTAGCGGCGGCAACGTCAGCGTGTTGTTCGGCAGGTTTGGGCTTGCAGGCGGCGAGGGAAAAGCTCATGACTGCCAAAACGATAGCTACGGAATGTCGGGACATGTTCGTTTTCTTCGAAATGAAATATGCAGGATTTTAGCCGATGATATCAGAAGCCATTCGCGTAATAGTAATAATTCCAGTCGCTTTAAAAATAGTGCACCGAAATATTTGATAAGATGTGTGCCTCTTTTATCCGCATAATAAGGCGCCATGGGCGAAGCTCAGTGCACTCTGGAGTCAGGCGGTGATATTTCGTGATATTTTCTTGAAAGCAGGTTTTCTATTTCTTATCCACGTCGCATACCAAGCGGCGTGAGAGGGCAATATGAGTCTGCGTTGGGATTCCGCTATTCGCCATGCAGGCCCGGCTAGTTGCGGGCTTTGAGAAATGGCATGCCTGCCTGCGCGATACTTTCAATACTCTTGTTTTATTGAGTGTCAACCGGGAGTGGCAAATATTCCACCAGCGGGAATTTTCTTCCGTAAGGAATTCTCCTTAATTCTTTACGCATAATTCTTCCATCAAGACTGGGTTGCAACCGCTGTTGAGGGCTGGCCCCGCCGATCTCTGCTGTTTTTACGAAGGATATATATTCATGATGTCGGGACGAGCAGTAGCTTCCGTGGGCGCTGTCCTTGGGATGTTTGCAGCCCTCCCGGCATGCGACCGGCAGACTGTCGATGCGGCGGCCCAGCCTTACGAAATCGTCACGCAGATGCGGCCGGAATCGCTCGAGGCCTATATGAAGGTGTTTCGCCTGGCCTACGACATGTGCGCACGTGTGCAGGCCATCCAGCACCTTCCACCACCGCCGCCGCTGGTGGTATTGCCGGCCGACTTCGTGACGAAGCGCAGCACCTATCTCAGCAGCGGGAGCGGCTACCTCATCCGGCATGAGGAGTTTAACGTCGTTATGGAGGAAGCTGGCTGCAAGACCCGACTTGATTCAGTCATTACCGAAGCTGTGGTGCGCGGGGGTGAGGTATACGGGCAGCGGCGTGAAATGGGCGGTGATACTGAGGTGATTCCGCCAGCGCCCTCGGGGTGGGATCCTTCGAAAGCGGCTTCCGACGAAGCTTCCTATGCCGAGAAAAGAACGGTCGGCGGCATTGGCATGCGTTGCTTGTCAGCCTACTTGCGCGGAGGCATAACGCTGGACAAGTGCGCAGCCAACACGAACGCGGGTCTGTTGCGGGATGGAGCAGGTGACCCTATCGTGTTGTACGCATACGAGCTTGTTCCGGGCCGCGACAAGATGGTCGTGCTGACCGAGCCAGTCAGTGTGCAGATCGGCAAGCCCGTCAGTCCAGAGCGCATCGCACTATCGGGAGTCAAATGACTCTTTCAAACAAAAGACAGGCGAGAAAGCAAAAAGCCCACGAACCGAAGTTCGTGGGCTTTCTGTGTATTCGTGGTAGGCCGTGCGGGATTNNCAGCTGAGCTAACGACCCGAAAGAAGCAAGATTATAGGGGCAGGACGCTGTGCTGTCAAACGTTCACGCCACAATCTTGCTGCAAAACTTTATTTCAGCACCGCCAGGCGGTCCTTGGCCGATTGCGCGGCCGGGGTGCCGGGGAACTTCGAGACCAGTTGCTGCAGGGTTTTCTTGGCGCGCGCCAGGTCCTTCAGCTCGGCGTAGCTGGTGGCCATGTTCAGCATCGCGTCGGCGGCCTTCGGGCTGCCGGCGTAGGTGGTGGTGACCACTTCCTGGGCGGCGATCGCCTTCTTGTAGTCGCGCTGGGCGTAGTAGGCGTTGCCTAGCCAGTATTGGGCATTGGCGGCGTAGGCCGACTCGGGATAGCGCTTGACGAAGTCCTGCAGGGCGGCGGCCGCGGCCTTGTAGTCGCCCGACTGGAAGGTGGTCATGGCCGCGTCGTAGGCTTGCTTTTCGGACGGCAGGACGGCGACGGACTGGCCGTCGATGGTCGTCTGTTGCGGTTCGAGCTTCTTCATGCGGGCGTCGAGGTCGGCGTACAGGGTGCGCTGGGCGTTCTGCGCCTTGGCCACTTCGTTGGCCAGCACTTCGATCTGGCCGCGCAGCTTGGCGATCTCGGACATCGTCTGCTCGTGCTGGTTCAGCATGTCGAGCGTTGCGCTCTTGTCCGCCTTGTTGTCGAGACGGCCGCTCAGGTCGCGCGCGATGTTGTCGACCTTGGCGCGCAGGTCGAGAATGGCCTTGCGCGCTTCGTCGTCCTCGAGAATGCCGGCGCTGGCCTGCAGCGGCAGCCAGGCGGCGATCAGGAGGCAGGCAAGGCGGGACGGAACCAGTTTCATCATGTCGTCGTTCTTTCTAAACTTATCCGGTGTTGCAAAGGAAAACGGGGCGGGTTGCAGTCTGCACTGCACCCGCCCCGCTGTCAATTAATCCGGTCTTAACCGAACCGATCAGACAATATTACTGGTACACGATGTCCGCACGACGGTTTTCAGCCCAGGCGGCTTCGCCCGAACCGGTTGCCTTCGGCTTTTCTTCGCCCAGCGACACGGCTTCCATCTGGTTCTCGGCAACGCCCAGCGATGCCATCGAACGACGGACGGCTTCGGCGCGCTTCTGGCCCAGGGCCAGGTTGTATTCGGTGCCGCCGCGCTCGTCGGTGTTGCCCTGGATCAGGACCTTGCGTTCCTTGTTCTTGTTCAGGTAAGCCGAGTGGTTCTCGACGACCGGCTTGCCGTCTTCACGGACGACGTAGCTGTCGAAGTCGAAGTAGATGCTGCGGTTGGCCAGCACGCCTTTCGGGTCGTTCAGCGGATCGACGGTCGCGGTTTCGACCGGCTGGATGTCGCGCGCGTCGGCTGGGGCCGCTGCCGGCTCAGGCGACTTCTCGACGACGGCCGGGGCTTCTGCCGGCACTGGGGTTTTGCAAGCTGCGAGCAGGGCAGCGGTGGCGATGATGAAGCCGAGGCTCTTTACATTGCGCATATTTTTTCTCCTGGTCTTGGTTAGTGATTTACTTCTTTACTTCATGAAAGGACCCCAGCTGGGCTCCCGAATGTTTCCCGCTTTGGTGGTCAGGCGTTGCTTGACCCGTCCATCCACCGAAACCACGGCCAGCGAGGTACGCCCGCCGCCTTTGTTCGCATACATGATGTACTTGCCGTTAGGCGAAAAACTCGGTTCGGTGGCCCCATCGGCCAGGCGCAGCTCCTGGCCGCTGGCCAGGTCCATCGCATAAAGGGAGAAACCGCCATCGCGCTGCGAGATCCAGGCCAGGGTCTTGCCGTCTGGAGACACGCGCGGGCTGATGTTATAGCTGCCGTTGAAGGTGACGCGTTGGGCGTTGCCGCCGCTCGCGCTCATTTTGTAGATCTGCGGACCGCCGCTGCGGTCGCTCGTGAAATAGATGCTCTGGCCGTCGGCCGAGAACTGCGGTTCGGTGTCGATGCCGTTGCTGTTGCTCAGGCGGCGCAGGCCCGAACCGTCGGCGTTGACGACGTAGACCTGGTAGCTGCCCGACTTCGACAGGGCGATCGCCAGCTTGCTGCCGTCCGGCGACCACGACGGCGCCGAATTGCTGCCTTTTTCGTTGGCGATCACGCGGCGCTTGCCGGTGACCAGGTCCTGCATGTAGATGACCGGCTTGCGGTCCTCGAAGGAAACGTAGGCGACCTTGCCGCCGTCCGGCGACCAAGACGGCGAGATGATCGGCTCCTTGCCCTGCACGGCGACGATCTCGTTCTCGCCGTCGGCATCGGCCACCGCCAGCGCGTAGTTTCGGCCGGCGCGGTTTTCCTTCACGTAGGCGATGCGGGTCGAGAAGATGCCGCGCACGCCGGTCAGCTTCTCGTAGACGTCGTCGGCGATGCGGTGCGCCTGCAGGCGGGTGTAGCGCGGCTGCACTTCGCCGCCCAGCGAGGACAGCTGGCCGCCCTTGACGGTGTCGAGCAGCTTGTAGCGCACGGCGAAGCGGCCGTCCGGCTGGCGCGTGACGCTGCCGATCACCAGGGCGTCGGCGCCGCGTGCCTTCCAGGTATTCACGTCGACATTGGCGCTGTCGCTGATGACCTGGCCGGCGTCGATCACCTTGAACACGCCGCTGCGCTCGAGGTCGGCGCGGATCACGGCCGACACCTGGGCCGGGGCCACGCCTTCGTCGGCGAAGGCCGCGACGGCGACCGGAATCTGGTTGCTGCCCACGCCGGCGATTTCGACTTGCAGCTGGGCGTTCGCTGCCGACCCGATCAGGAGGGTGGCGCTGAACAGCAGGTAATGAAGTTGTTTTTTCATGCTTTATCTCGGCAAAAAAATGAGTCGGCTTCCTTAGTCGAGGTCTTTCATTGAGAAATTGACCACGAGATTGCGCTCTACCGTACCATCTTTCTTCTTCGGAAGCGGTGACGATTTGTTAATGCCGCGTTCCACGGCGTCATCGAACTGCGGCACGCCGCTGCTCTTGGCCAGGCGCACCGACAGGATCTCGCCGGTCGGCAGCAATTCGACCCGGAAGCTGACCTTCGGGTTGCCCGGCTGGTCGGTGCTGCCCGCATAAGTCGTGTTGCTCTTGATCAGGGCCGTCAGGCGCGCGACGTAGCCGGCGTCGATCTTCGGCGCGCTCGACTTCTCGGCGTTGCCGGCGGTGCCGGCGGCGCCCGTGATGCGCTTGAGTTCGAGGTCGCGCAGCTTGTCGAGCTGGGCTTTCTCGGCGGCGGCGGCCTTGGCCTTCGCGGCTTTCTCGTCGGCGAGTTTCTTCTTCTCGGCGGCGGCTTTCGCCTCGGCCAGCTTCTTCTCTTCTTCCTTCTTCTTCTCGGCCAGCTCTTTCTGTTTCTGTTCCTCGCGCTGTTTTTGCTCGGCCAGTTCCTTGCGCTTCTGTTCTTCGCGCTGCTTCTGCTCGGCGAGTTCCTTGCGCTTGGCTTCTTCGCGTTCCTTCTGCTCGGCCAGCTCGCGCCGCTCGCGTTCCTGTTCCTTCTTCGCCAGCTCGAGCTTGCGCTGCTTCTCACGTTCCAGGGCGATGTCGGGTGCGGCCGGCTTCACCGGCTCGGGCTCGACCACCTTCGGCACCGGCGGCGCCGGCGGTGGCGGGACAGGAGTCGGCTCGGGTTCCGGCTGCGGCTCGGGTTCCGGCGCGGGCGGCGGCGGCGGGGCGGCCGACTCGACCTTCATGTCCCAGACCTCGGCCTCGACCGTGACCGGCGTCTTGCTCTGCCAGCTGATGCCGAAGTACAGGAAGGCCAGCAGCAATGCGTGCACGGCCAGCGCCAGCAGGATCGCTGGCATGCGGCTCGGTTCGGGCGGCACCGTGTACGGGGCGCCGGGGGAAGCTGGCTTCATTGCGGACTGCACTCTTTACTGGGTGGCAAGGCCGACGCGGCCGATGCCCATCTTCTTCGCTTCCGAGATCATGTCGATCACTTCTTCGTACTTGCTCTCGCGGTCGCCGGCGATCAGGACCGGATAGTCCGGATTTTCCGCGTGCAGTTCGCGCAGGCGGGTCAGCAGGGCGGCGCGCGTGTCCATCGTCTGGGCCGGCGTCGAGGCCTTGCCGTGCACGCCGATCGACAGTTCCGCGTTCGGCTTGATCGAGATCTGGATGTAGGTGTCCGGCGGCAGCGTCGACTTCTCGGCGCGCGGCAAATTGACCACGTTCGGCGTCTCGTTGGCCGGCACCGCCATGAAGATGATGAGCAGCACCAGCATCACGTCGATGTACGGGACGACGTTGATCTCGGATTTCAGTTTGCCGCGGCGTCCGCTGCGCAGGCTGCTGGATAAGGCCATGTCGGTTCCTCCGGCGATCAGCGCGACTGGCGCTGCAGGATGTTCGAGAACTCCTCGACGAAGCTTTCGAAGCGGATGGCCAGGCGGTCGATGTCGTGGGTAAAGCGGTTGTAGGCAACCACGGCCGGGATCGCGGCGAACAGGCCGATCGCGGTGGCGATCAGCGCCTCGGCGATACCGGGGGCGACCACCGCCAGGGTTGCCTGCTGCACGTTGGCCAGGCCGCGGAAGGCGTTCATGATGCCCCAGACGGTGCCGAGCAGGCCGATGTAGGGGGAGACCGAGCCGACCGAGGCCAGGAAGTTCAGGTGCAGGTCGAGGGCGTCGAGTTCGCGTTGGAAGGCGGCGCGCATGGCGCGGCGGGCGCCGTCGAGCACCGAGTTCATGTCGAGGGCGTCGCGCGAGGCCTGCTTGCCCTTGATGAATTCACCCATGCCGGCCTCGAAGATGCGGGCCAGGGCGCCGCTCTGGTCGCGCTGGGCGCTGGCGCTCTGGTGCAGTGTGTGCAGGTTGCCGCCGGCCCAGAAGCTGCGTTCGAACTGCTCGGTCTGGCGGCGCGCCGCGCGGATCGCGAACAGCTTGCGGAAAATATAGGACCACGAGAACACCGACAGGAGCAGCAACAGCAGCATGATGAGCTGCACGAGGATGTGCGCGTTACTGATCAGGGCAACGAAGGAAAGGTCGTGGGTCGGGGTCATCGGTTAGGCAATATTGTTGATGTATTCAGGCGGCACGCATTTTATCAGCGACATGCTCCGGGAGCGAGCGCGGACGGACATTGGCGAGGTCGACGCAGCCGACTTTCACATTCGCCTCGACCAGCAGGGTGTCGCCCTTGTACGCTTTCTGGGCGAACTGCACCGAGGCGCGGCCGAGCTTTTCGATGACGAGCGTCAGGCGCAGCTCGTCGTCGAGGCGGGCGGGAGCGTGGTAATCGATCGTGGCGCTCTTCACCACGAAGCCGGCGTTGTCGCTTGCGATCAGTTCCTGCTGGTTGATGCCGGCGGCGCGCAGCCATTCGGTGCGCGCACGTTCGAAGAACTTCAGGTAATTCGCGTAGAACACGATGCCGCCGGCGTCGGTGTCTTCGTAATAGACCCGGACTGGCCAGGTGAAAACGGAGGGCATGCTACAAGCCATAAATGATAATAGGAAACATTTTACGCTATTCGACTCCGCATATGTACTCTAGCGAACATCCCGGGTGGGAAAGCGCGACCGCGGCGCATGCTGTCAGGCCAAGGCGCGGCCGTAGTAGACGAGAGACTAGCTGTCAAGACAACAACTGTAACACTTTCTCACAATTATTTAAGCAGGGGCGCACGGTGTGCATATGTGTGGTTTTCGTAGGGTGGGCACGAGTGTCCACCCTACAAAATCCCTCAGCCCCGCTTGATATTGAACGGCGAGAACCCCTGGCAAGTCGGCATCAGTTCGATCAGGTTGACGTTCACGTGCGGCGGCAGGGTGGCGATCCAGTAGGCGGTCTCGGCGATGTCCTTGGCGGTCAGCGGCGTCGTGCCTTCGTAGACCTTGGCGGCGGCCGCGTCGTCGCCCTTGAAGCGCACGTTCGAGAACTCGGTGCCGCCGCACAGGCCCGGCGCCAGGTTGGTGGCGCGCACGCCGGTGCCGACCAGGTCGGCGCGCAGGTTCAGCGTAAACTGTTCGACGAAGGCCTTGGTCGCGCCATACACGTTGCCGCCCGGGTAGGGGTAGTGGCCGGCCACCGAGCCCAGGTTGATGATCAGGCCGCTGCCGCGCTCGACCATGGCCGGCAGGATGGTGCGGGTCATCGTCACCAGGCCCTGGCAATTGGTCGCGATCATGGTTTCCCAGTCGTCCAGCGGCGCCTCGTGCGCCGGCGCGGTGCCCAGGGCCAGGCCGGCGTTGTTGATCAGCACGTCGATCTGGCGCCAGGATTGCGGAAGCAGCGCCAGCGCTTCCTCGATCGAGGCCTTGTTTGTCACGTCCATTTCCACCGGCAGCGCCGAATCGCCCAGCTCGGCGGCGAGGCTGTCCAGGCGCTCCTTGCGGCGCGCCGCCATCACGACCTGGTGGCCGTTGCGGACAAAGGTGCGCGCCATTTCGGCGCCGAATCCGGCCGATGCGCCGGTGATGAAAACGATCATGATGGGGTTCCTCGGATTGGACAAGCTCCGTGATTGTAGCCGAATTGATCACGTTACCCGCCGCTTGACCGCACATGCTGCCACGAGGGAGCTTTCCTTGCCCTAAAGGGACACATCAAATACAATCTGGAGTCCTTTGCATCTCACGTAACTGGCGAAAACCGCGCGCGCTCCGAGCCGGCGGCAAGGTGGTCAACCACCGGGGAACGTGAGATTTCATCCGCCGTTCGCCTGGGCAGCCGACAAGGGTAGGCGTTGTCGTGCGCTTGGGAAGCACTCATTTATTCTGGCGGATGGGATTGGCCATGGAAAAAAGCGGCCGGCAAGGCGCAAACCGCAGCCATACCGTGTGGTATGGCGAGGATTTGCAACGCAGCAGGACGGTTTTTCTCCAGGTCAAGACCGCCGTCATGAATAAATCAGTGCTTCCCTTGGCTGCTTCCTGGCTTCCTGCCGATTCCGCACGCACTTGTCTGGTTCTCTTATCGATTGGAGTTTTGTTCATGTTTGCAAAAGATCACACGCTGGCCAACATCGACCCGGAACTGTGGGACGCGATTCAGAAGGAAAACACCCGTCAGCAGGATCACATCGAGCTGATCGCCTCGGAAAACTACACCTCGCCGGCCGTGATGCAGGCCCAGGGTTCCCAGCTGACCAACAAGTACGCTGAAGGCTANNCCGGGCAAGCGCTACTACGGCGGCTGCGAATACGTCGACGTCGCCGAGCAACTGGCGATCGACCGCGTCAAGCAACTGTTCGGCGCCGAGGCCGCCAACGTGCAGCCGAATTCGGGCTCGCAAGCCAACCAGGGCGTGTTCTTCGCCATGCTCAAGCCCGGCGACACCATCATGGGCATGTCGCTGGCCGAAGGCGGCCACCTGACCCACGGCATGGCCCTGAACATGTCGGGCAAGTGGTTCAACGTCATTTCCTACGGCCTGACCGAGCAGGAAGACATCGACTACGAACAAATGGAACGCCTGGCGCGCGAGCACAAGCCGAAGATGATCATCGCGGGCGCCTCGGCGTTCTCGCTGCGCATCGACTTCGAGCGCTTCGCCAAGGTGGCCAAGGAAGTCGGCGCCTACTTCATGGTCGACATGGCCCACTACGCCGGCCTGATCGCCGCCGGCGAGTACCCGAACCCGGTGCCTTACGCCGACTTCGTTACCTCGACCACCCATAAATCGCTGCGCGGCCCGCGCGGCGGCATCATCCTGATGAAAGCCGAGCACGAGAAAGCCATCAACTCGGCGATCTTCCCGGGCATCCAGGGTGGTCCGCTGATGCACGTGATCGCCGGTAAAGCGGTCGCCTTCAAGGAAGCGCTGTCGCCGGAGTTCAAGCAATACCAGCAGCAAGTCGTGAAGAACGCCAAGGCCCTGGCCGACGCGCTGATCGCACGCGGCCTGCGCATCGTCTCGGGCACCACCCAGTCGCACGTGATGCTGGTCGACCTGCGCTCGAAAGGCCTGACCGGCAAGGAAGCCGAAGCCATCCTGGGCCAGGCCCACATGACCTGCAACAAGAACGGCATCCCGAACGACCCGCAAAAGCCGTTCGTGACTTCGGGCATCCGCCTGGGCAGCCCGGCCTTCACCACCCGCGGCTTCAAGGAAGAGGACGCGACCAAGGTCGGTCACCTGATCGCCGACGTGCTGGACAATCCGCACGACGCCGCCACCATCGAGCGCGTCAAGGCCGAGGTGAAGGTCCTGACCGACAAGTACCCGGTCTACGCGGCGTGAAATAGCAAGTAAGTAGTACAGTAAGAAGTAAGTGAAATCAGGGACGGCAGCTTGAAGTCGGGTTGCCGTCCCTTGTAATATTCCGGCGCCCCATGAAATGTCCGTTCTGCCAGCATGAAGATACCCAGGTCCTCGATACGCGCGTATCCGAGGAAGGCGACGCCATCCGCCGGCGCCGGCGCTGCGTGCAGTGCGACAAACGCTTCACCACCTACGAACGCATCGAACTGTCGATGCCGATCATCGTCAAGAAGAACGGCAGCCGCACCGAATTCTCCTCCGGCAAGCTGCGCGGCAGCCTGATGCTGGCCCTGCGCAAGCGCCCGGTCTCGGCCGAGGCCATCGACGCCGCCGTCGCCTCGATCGAGGAAAAGCTGCTCACCAGCGGACGCCGCGAAGTCGACACCGGCTACGTCGGCGAACTGGTGATGCAGGAGCTCAAGCGCCTCGACGAGATCGCCTACATCCGCTTCGCCTCGGTCTACAAGGACTTCAAGGACCTGGCCGAATTCCAGCAGGCCCTGGCCGAAGTCGGCCGCAAGTAGGGTGGGCGGCTCGGCCGCGCCAGCTGCATGCACGCGGCCTGTGCGCCGCCCACGCGTCCAGCCACACGGTGCACAGCCGCGTCATATCCCGCACCGCTGAACGCAAGCGCGCACGCTTGAGCCAACTCATCGGCGCGCAAGAGTGCGCTGATACCTTCACAGCTCGCGCGAATTCCCGCGCGTTCAACCTGTGGAGGTGGCCGTGCAGCGCTGTGGGTCCAAGGGTTTCACGCTGGTCGAAGTGCTGGTCGCGATGTTCGTGCTGTCCGTCGGCGCCGCCGGTGCGGCGGCCACGCAGTCGCAGCTTGCCCGCCTGCGCGAACAGGCGGCGCTGGAATCCGAGGCCGTGCAGCTGGCGGCCTCGCT
>DOUW01000393.1 GCA_003520365.1 Massilia sp. | reverse complement strand
AGAAGGAACTGAGCGCAGTGGCGGGCGCTGCCGGCGCCGCGCTGAAGGCGGTCGACGCCTTCGTCGAGTCGCTGCGGGCCGGCGAGCCGGGAGAGCGCAGCCCGCTGCACAACGCCGCGCGCTACCTCGGCTACGCCAACCGTACTGCGGGCGCGGCCGTGCTCGACGTCGACCTGCGGCTGGAAGGCATGAGCATCGTGCGCGATCAGCTGTTTACCGGACAGAAGCTCCGTTTGTCCGGCATCGCCCTGCTCTGGTACCGGCTGCATGCGCCGGACGGCAGCGTCCGATTTGCGCGCACGCTGCGGCGGATGGCGCCGCCGGTCGAGGTCGACCTGCGCGGCGATGGCGCACAAGCACTGTTTGCCGACGAGACCGCGCCGGCGCGCTAGCGCTACGCTTTGCGAATCACCTGGTCAATGGCGCCGAAAATCGACTTGCCCTTCTCGTCGAGCATCTCGATGCGGATGGTGTCGCCGAAACGCATGAAGGGCGTGCTCGGCGCGCCGTCGGCAATGGTTTCCAGGCAGCGCTGCTCGGCGATGCAAGAATAGCCCAAAGTGGCGTCGCGATTCGATACCGTACCCGAACCGACGATGCTGCCGGCGCACGCGTTGCGTGTCTTGCACAGGTGCGCGATGAGCTGCGGGAAATTAAAGGCCATGTCCACGCCCGCATCCGGCTGGCCGACCAGGTGGCCGTTCCAGGTCGAACGCAGCGGCAGGTGGACCTTGCCGCCGCGCCAGGCGTCGCCCAGTTCGTCGGGCGTGACCGCCACGGGCGAAAAGCTGGTGGCCGGCTTCGATTGCAGGAAACCGCAACCCTTGGCCAGCTCGGCGGGGATCAGGTTGCGCAGCGAAACGTCGTTGACCAGCATGAGCAGGCGGATCCTGCCGTGCGCTTCGTCCGGCGTCGCGCCCATCGGCACATCGTCCGTGACGACCGCCACCTCGGCCACGAAATCGATGCCCCATTCCTCGTGCGCCAGCACGATGTCGTCGTGCGGCCCGAGGAAATCGTCGCTCCCGCCCTGGACCATCAGCGGATCGTCGCGGAAGGATTCCGGCATCTCGGCATTGCGCGCGCGCCGCACCAGCTCCACGTGGTTCAGGTAGGCCGAGCCGTCGGCCCACTGGAAGGCACGCGGCAACGGCGCCATGCACAGCTTGGGGTCGAAATCGAAGGCGCGCCGCGCCTGCCCGGCGTTGAGCTGGGCGTACAGCTCGTCGAGCTGGGGCGCGATGAAGGCCCAGTCGTCGAGCGCGGCCTGGAGGGTCGGGGCGATGGCGTCGGCCATGTGCGCGGTCTTCAGGTCGCGCGACACGACGGCCAGCTGGCCATCGCGGCTGCCGTCGTGGATGGTTGCAAGTTTCATTGGCGGTCGGGAAAACGATGGTGCGCTATTGTAGTGCAGCGCTTTCCCGTCGTAATGCCCCGTGCCGTCAGAAGGTGCCGAGCAGGCCCAGGCCGATCGAGCGCTGGAAGTAGTTGTAGTCGATCAGGCTCTGACCGTAGCCGGCGAAGGCCTGGGCATAGCCTTTCAGGTTGCCGGCCAGCGGGAAGGCCCAGCCGGCCTGGATCGCGCCTTTGTCGGTGTGGAAGTTGTAGCGCAGCGTGGACGAGTAGATGTGCCCATCGCGGCGGTAGGCCAGGGCCAGGTCGCCGTGGCCCATGTAGTCGACGATGTCCGGGTTGTCGTCGTCGCTCTCGCTCAGGCGCTTCCAGACCCGGGCGGTGGCCGAAAAGCCGTCCTTCTCGACGCCGAGCTGGGCGTAGAAGCGGTTCCAGCTGCGCGAGAGCGAGCCCGACTGGCCGTTCGACTGGTGCACGAAGCCGAGGCCGGCGAAGCGCAGGTCGACGCCGCCGACCTGGGCATGCAGCGGCGTGATCGCCATCACCTCGGGCTGGTAGTTGGTTTCGCGGAAGGGGCTCGATGCGTCGTGGTTGGCCGCCTGCCAGAAGCTGTTCTGGGTGTAGCCGAACCAGAGGTCGACAGGCTTGCCGAAAGCCTGCTCGACCATCTTCATCTTGAAGCTCAGCTGGAAGGCCAGCTCGCCTTTCGACAGCTTGGTGTCGCCGTCGGCCAGGTCGCGGTAAGGGACGTAGGGGGCGTCGTTCGGGCGATAGGTGCGGGTCGCGATCAGGTAGTTCGCATGGTGCGGACGGAACTTGAACACGCCGCGGCGGTAGGGATCGTCGAGCTCCCAGTGATCGAGCTGGCTGAACCTGGCGCTGCTTTCGGCGGATGGGCGGGCCGTGACCACCGGTACGGTCGCCGCAGGAGCGCCGCTGGCCGGGTTGACCACGACCGCGGCCTCGGTGCGCGGCGCCGGCGTGGCGGCCAGCTGGTCGAAACAGGCCAGGCGGGCGGTGTTGTCCTCGATGTTGGCGCAGTCGGACAGCAGTTTCGGGGCGTCCTGCGCACTGGCGCCGGCGGCGGCGCAGACCAGGGGAAGCGTAATCAGGAGGGTACGGTATGAGAGCGGCATGTAATACACGGTTGTCGGTTGCAAAAAGGCGTCATCGCATCCGGCAACGCATGACTGCGCCGACCACGATCTGACGCGAGTCAATACGATTTTGTAAGAAAAACAGCTTTTTTGTCGCACGCTTACCAAGGCGATACCGAAGTGTGCGTGAGTCGGAGGAGGAGCCCGTAGGGTGGGCACCCCGTGCCCACGCGTGAACGGTGATCATTGTTGGCCTGCTTTTCGCGCCGCCACGACGCAAAGGTCACGCGTGGGCACAGGGGCGCCCACCCTACCCCCTTGAAAAGCGTCAACGCGACGCATGCGTTCGCGTGGGCACGGGGGGCCCACCCTACGCTGATCATTGCGGCCCGGCAGTTCAAGCGGCAACCACCCTACCGCAACCGGGAACGGAGTCCCTCAGGCGGGCACCAGCAAATCCAGCTGCGCCTGCTCCAGGAAGCACCACTCCCCTTCCTTGAGGCCCAGCGACTCGAGCGTCAAGCCGCCGATGGCCGAACGGTGCAGCGCGCCGCAGTGGTTGCCGGCGGCGGCCAGCATGCGCTTGACCTGGTGGTACTTGCCCTGTTCGAGCACGATCTCGAGCTGGTGCTCGTCGCGCTGCACGCAGGACACCGCGCGCAGCGGCGCCGGCTCGTCGTGCAGTTGCACGCCGGCGAGCATCTGCTCGACCAGCGCCGGCGTCACCGGATCGGCCGTGGTCGCCTGGTAGATCTTCGGCACGTGGCGCTTCGGCGAGGACTGGGCATGGATGAAGGGGCCGTCGTCCGACATCAGGAGCAGGCCGGTGGTGTCGTGGTCGAGACGGCCGACCGGCTGCACTTCACGCCAGCCGAACTGCTCCGGCAACAAGGTCAGGACGCCCGGGTGGTGGCTGGGCTTGCGCGAGCATTCGAAGTTGGCCGGCTTGTACAGCGCGATATACACGTGTTCGCGGTAGACCCATTCTTCGTCGAAGACGGTCAGCACCAGGCCGTCGGTCTCGACCGTGGTCTTGTAGTTGTCTTCGATCACGCCATTCACGGCGACGTCGCCATCCTCGATCAGCGCGCGGCAATACTTGCGGGTGCCGAAGCCTTGCGATTGCAGGATTCGGTCCAGGGATAATTTACTCATGGGCGAGACTTTAACAGAAGGCCCATCAGCGCAGAAGGTCCACCGCCAGCAAGGGCCACGCAATGTTACCGCTAGGATAGTGATCTTCTACTCGTTTGACATATATCAATCGAAGCACACCATCCATTGATAGACTTCAACTCCATTAGGAATCGGCCTAACGCGACCAGCAGAACTGAAGAGGTATCGTTAGGAATTACTACCCAATACAAATAAGAGGATGACGACAATGCAACCAGTGAAATCCGATCAGGTCACCCCGCCCACGGTCGCTCCGGCGTCGGTCAAGGCAGCGCGCCTGTCGCTGGCGCGTTCGCATACCGCGCTGTTTCCGACCCGGCTCGCCCTGGCGCGCTGGACCAGCGGCGGCAACGTCCCGCATCTGCACGGTTCGGCGCACGCGCCGCTGCGCGCCGCCTGGTATGCCCGCGCCCAGCGCGATTTCCAGGCCTGGCTCGAGCGCGGCGGCTTCGTCCAGCATGACGACGGCGCCGCCCTCTCCCATCCGGCCGCGTCCGACACCCGCGCCTGAAAACCGATGCATAAAAGAAAACGACGGCTTGCGCCGTCGTTTTCGCTTCCCGGGAAGGGCCGGGTGGCATGAGGAATGGAATTCTCTCGAAAGCCGCACGTATGCGGCGCGATCGCGTCAACTAATGAACAATTGCGAACAGGTTGGCACTTCTTGTTGGTCGCCCTCCCCTGAAAGAACCACGAAGGTCACTATAGACCACTTCTCGGAACTTTCAAGGGACATATTGAGCAACGTCAGCTCAGCGCATTCCCACTCATTTTAATTGCGGCAATACCGTGTGCGACATGGCCTTCACCGCGCCATCGCCCACGGACGCGCCGAATTTCTTCAATACGCGTTCCGGCAAGCCTTCGTGGGCGGTGTAGTCGACGATGTCCTCGGCCTTGACGATGTCGCGCGCGACGGTGTCGACGGTGCCGAAACCGTCGGCCAGGCCCATCTCGACGGCCTTGGCGCCGGTCCAGTACAGGCCGGAGAAGGTTTCCGGTGTCTCCTTCAGGCGCGAACCGCGTCCGGCGCGCACCACCGAAATGAATTGCTGGTGGATTTCGTTGAGCATTTCCTGGGCGTGGGCGCGGTGCTTCTCCGATTGCGGGCTGAACGGGTCGAGGAAGCCCTTGTTGGCGCCCGCCGTCAGCAGGCGCCGCTCGACACCCAGCTTTTCCATGGTGCCTGTGAAACCGAAACTGTCCATCAGTACGCCGACCGAGCCGACGATGCTGGCCTTGTTGACATAGATCTTGTCGGCCGCGGCGGCGATGTAGTACCCGCCGGAGGCGCAGATCTCGTCGACCACCACGTACAGCGGCTTGTCCGGATACCCCTTCCTCAGGCGCCGGATCTCGTCGACGATGATCCCGGCCTGCACCGGGCTGCCGCCGGGGCTGTCGATGCGCATCACCACCGCCGCCGAGCCCGCGTCGGAAAACGCCTTGTTCAGCGAGGGGATCACATTGTCGGCCGATCCGCTGCCTTCCGCTTCGATCTCGCCGTTAATTTCGATGAGTGCCGTGTGGCGGCCGAGGTTCTCGTCGTCGCTGCCGAAGCTCAATCCGAGGTAAGTCCAGAGTCCGACGACGAGCACGAGCAGGAAGGCCAGCCGGAAGAAGATGCTCCAGCGGCGCGCCGCGCGGCGCTCCTTGATGGTGGCGAACACCAGCTTCTCGAGGGTCTCGCGCTCCCAGTTGCCCGCGGTCGGGTTGGCTGCAAACCGGCTTTCGCCATCGTTCCTGATGTTGTCGCTCATAAGCAGTGTTGAAGTTAAATGGTTGCAGCCTTCCTCAGGCGGCCGGCTGGAACCGCTCGTCCGGCTGCCAGGATACCTTGCCGTCCGCTTCGCGCACCGCGATCGCACGCAGCCGCACGCCACGGCAGGGTCCGCCAGCGCAGAGGCCGGTCGCCGGCTGGTACACGGCCCCATGGGTTGCGCACATCAGGTACTCGCCGCTGGACTCGAAAAACTGCCCCTTGACCCAGTCCAGCTCGGTCGGCACATGGGCACAACGGTTCAGGTAGGCATAGGCGGTGCCGCCGAAGCGCACCACGAAGCCGGTCGCCGGTTCGCCGAAGGCCAGCACGGGAAAGCGCACCCCCGCGCCGCCATCGACCAGGGCCTCGGAGTCGCAAATGTAAACATCCGCCATTATGCGTTATCGGTCAGCCAGGCGTGCAGTTCGACCGCTGTCTTGGCGGAAAACACGGGATGGCAGGCCTGCAGCTGGTCGACCGGATGGGCGCCATACTCGACGGCAATCCCGGCGGCGCCGGCATTGCGCGCCATCAGCAGGTCGTGCGTGGTATCGCCGATCATCACCGTGCGGCGCATGTCCTGGCCGAGTTCGCGCGTCAATTCCTGCAGCATGGCCGGATGCGGCTTGGAGAAGGTTTCATCCGCACAACGGGTAGCGTCGAACATCGACAGCAGTCCGGCCGCGTTCAGCGCCCGGTTCAGGCCCACGCGGCTCTTGCCGGTGGCCACCGCCAGGAAATAGCCCTGTTGGGAAAGTTCGCTCAACATCTCGCGAACTCCCTTGAACAGCACCAGTTCGTGGTCTTTCGTCAGGAAATGGTAGCGGTAGCGCTCGACCATGCGTGGATACAGCGCCGGCTCGATGTCGGGCACCGCCGTCTGCATGGCTTCGGGCAGTGCCAGGCCGATGACGTGCGAGGCCGCCCCGTCGCTCGGCACGGGCAGGCCGACGTCGCGCGCGGCTGCCTGGATGCACTTGACGATGGCCGCCGTGCTGTCCATCAAGGTGCCGTCCCAGTCGAAGACGATCAGATCAAATTGCTTTCTTGGCATTTCTTCCGGCCAGTGCCGGCTCCTGTTTATTACCGGCAATGTGCCGTAGGGTGGGCGCCCCGTGCCCATGCGGTGATCGCTACTGCTCATGCATTCGCGCTGGTACCGCTATCCACGTGTTTTTCATGCTTGCGTAACGCCACGCATGATAAACGGTGGGCACGGGGCGCCCACGAACCATCAAGCTACCGGTTGCCCCAAGCTTACCAAGAAACGATCGCACTCGGCTGGCAAGGGCGCCTGCAGCGTCATCTTCGCGCCGGAATCCGGGTGGGTGAAGGTGATTTTGTGAGCGTGAAGGAACATCCGGCGCAGCGCACCGCGCGTTTCGGTAGCCTTCTGCAACTGCTTGTTGAGGGCGAAATCGCCGTACTTCTCGTCGCCCAGGATGGGGAAGCCCGACGATGCCAGGTGAACGCGAATCTGGTGGGTACGCCCGGTCTTCAGTTCCGCTTCCAGCAAGGCAAATTCTTCCCATTTGCGCAGCAGGCTGAAGACGGTGTGCGATTCCATGCCGCCAGCTTGCACCACGACACGGCGCTCGCCGTCGGGCGTCGTGTATTTATGTAAAGGCAACTTTACATGCTGGCGCTTGTTGACCCAGTTGCCGGAAACAGCCGTCAGGTAACGCTTGTCGGTAAGGCCTTCGCGCATCTGGTCGTGCAGGTTGGTCAGCGCCGAGCGCTTTTTGGCCAGCAACAACAGTCCCGAGGTTTCGCGGTCGAGGCGGTGCACCAGTTCCAGGAACTTGGCGTCCGGCCGCGCCGCGCGCAACTGCTCGATGACGCCATACGACACGCCCGAGCCGCCATGGACGGCGACGCCGGCCGGCTTGTCGATCACCAGCAGGTGATTGTCCTCGTGCACGATCTTGAATTCGGCGCCGGGAACGGCCGCGCTGCTGGCTTTTTCGGCAACGCGAATCGGTGGAATGCGCACCAGGTCGCCCTGCTCCAGCCGATACAGCTGGTCGATGCGGCCCTTGTTGACGCGCACCTCGCCCGAACGCAGGATACGGTAGATATGGCTCTTCGGAACGCCCTTGCACACGCGCAACAAGTAATTGTCAATACGCTGGCCGGCTTCTTCCTCGGTAATAGTGACGAACTGTGCCGCTAATGCCTGTGATGAAGGGGGAACAACATCGTTTTGCATCTTCATTTGGCCTGTCTTCCCAGAAATTCTCTCTAAGTCCTTCATTTTGAATATATAATCGACAGGCGGCGGTCAAACCTCTGCAGGTGTAAGAATTAAAACGATATTTTACACAGGGGCGCGTTCCATCGGCCCCGCTGGCATGCAAAATCGATGGAAAAAACGTGTACGCACATTTCTGCGTGGATCAGGGTTGCACCGCAGTTGCAATCGGGTCGCGCGCAGGAGTGCCGGATTGGATTGTTTGGAACTGTAAGGATAAGTACCGGCAAGCCTGCTCATGCGGGCTCGCCGGTTGATGGTGTCGATAACGCTTGTCGTTTCGCCCGACCCGATGTAAGCCTCACCCGAAGGCTTGAGAGTAAAGGCTGATTAACGAGGAAGGTCGAGAAACCGTAGCGAGCGCAGCAGGCATGTTGGCCGAGCCCCAGGGGATGACGGCCGGCGGGCCGACGCGCAACAGGTTGATCGACGCCTCCTTTCGCCGATAAGATCGAAGTCTTGGTTGCTGGCTGGCTACGGTTTGGCTGGTTGTTGCGCGCACCGCCTGGCTGACCCTTTGCGCCGCTCATGAAGCGGGCCGGGCACAGCTACAGTTGCGGCGTGCCCTCGGCATGACGATCGACACCATTCGCGCCCTGTGGCGGCAGCGTTGCCTTTTGCTTCGCCGGCCCCACACACCCGGGCATACCCCCCTCCAGCTCTCCCCTCCCGCGTACTTCCCTGTACTTTCGCCGCCCTGGCAAGGCGGCATGGAACGGCCCACGGGTCGCGGAGTCAATAAAAATGAAACGCATGTTGTTTAATGCTACGCAGCAAGAGGAGCTGCGCGTAGCGATCGTCGACGGCCAGAAACTGATCGACATCGATATCGAAACGGCCGGACGCGAACAGCGCAAGTCCAATATCTACAAGGGTGTCATCACCCGCATCGAACCCTCCCTCGAAGCTTGCTTCGTCAGCTACGGCGAAGACCGCCACGGCTTCCTCCCCTTCAAAGAAGTTGCCCGCTCCTATTTCCGCGATGGCGTCGACGTGCGCAACTGCACGATCAAGGAAGCCCTGCGCGAAGGCCAGGAAATCATGGTCCAGGTCGAAAAAGAGGAACGCGGCAACAAGGGCGCTGCCCTGACCTCGTTCATCTCGCTGGCCGGCCGCTACCTGGTCCTGATGCCGAACAACCCGCGCGGCGGCGGCGTGTCGCGCCGTGTCGAAGGCGAAGAGCGCCAGGAACTGCGCGAGACCATGGACAAGCTGGACCTGCCGCAAGGCATGTCGGTCATCGCCCGCACCGCCGGCATCGGCCGCACGGTCGAAGAGCTGCAGTGGGACTTGAATTACCTGATGCAACTGTGGCGCGCCATCGAAGGCGCCGGCAAATCGGCCGCCGGTCCTTTCCTGATCTACCAGGAAAGCTCGCTCGTCATCCGCGCCATCCGCGATTACTTCCAGCCTGACATCGGCGAAGTCCTGATCGACACCGACGAGATCTTCGACCAGGCCCAGCAGTTCATGTCGCACGTGATGCCTGACATGGCGCACCGCGTGAAGCGCTACAGCGACGACGTGCCGCTGTTCTCGCGTTTCCAGATCGAACACCAGATCGAGACCGCCTACGCGCGCACCGTGCCGCTGCCGTCGGGTGGCGCGATCGTCATCGACCACACCGAAGCCCTGGTTTCCATCGACGTCAACTCGGCGCGCGCCACGCGCGGCTCGGACATCGAGACCACCGCCTTCAACACCAACTGCGAAGCGGCCGACGAAGTGGCCCGCCAGCTGCGCCTGCGCGACCTGGGCGGCCTGATCGTGATCGACTTCATCGACATGGAAGTGGCCAAGAACCAGCGCGAAGTGGAAACGCGCCTGAAGGAAGCCCTGCACCACGACCGCGCCCGCGTTCAGATGGGCAAGATTTCCCGCTTCGGCCTGATGGAACTGTCGCGCCAGCGCCTGCGTCCTTCGCTGTCCGAAGGCTCCCACGTGACCTGCCCACGCTGCTCGGGCACCGGCCACATCCGCGATACCGAATCGTCCGCCCTGCAGGTGCTGCGCATCATCCAGGAAGAGGCGATGAAGGAAAACTCGGCCACCATCCACGTCCAGGTGCCGGTCGACGTTGCCGCCTTCCTGCTGAACGAGAAGCGTGGCGAAGTCATGAAGATCGAGGCGCGCCACCGCATCAGCGTGATCCTGGTGCCGAACAAGCATCTCGACACCCCGCACTACAAGCTCGAGCGCATCAAGCACGACGATCCGCGCCTGGAAGACGCCGCCGCCAGCTACAGCCTGGCCGAGACCGCCGAAACCGACATGGCCTACAGCAAGCGCCAGAAGGAAGAAGCCAAGCCGCGCCAGGAAGCCGTGGTCAAGAGCATCCCCCCGGCCCAGCCGGCGCCGGTGGTCGACCGCAGCGAGCCGGTCAAGGCCGCCAAACCGGTCGAGCCGCCGGTCGTCGCCGTTCCGCAACCGACCGTCGCTCCGGCCCCGACCGGCTTCTTCGCCAAGCTGCGCAGCTTCTTCTTCGGCGCCCCCGAGCCGGTC
>DOUW01000261.1 GCA_003520365.1 Massilia sp. | reverse complement strand
CCGGTCAGCTGGTAGTTGGTGGCGACCACGGTGGCGGCCTGGCCGCCGAACAGGGTCGCGGCGGCATCGGCCGACGGCTCGGGAATGCCGGCCGGCGGCGCAGCGGCGATCTGACGCTGCTGCGGCTTGTACAGCTGCATGCCCCAGTAGGGGATGGATACCGCCAGGAAGATCAGGGCAAGCAGGGTGAGAAGGAGAGGCAAACGCTTCATGATGTCCTTGTTAGCGCACCAGCTGGTTGATTTCAATGATCGGCATCAGGACGGCCAGCACGATCAGCAGCACGACCAGGCCCATGGCCAGGATCAGCACCGGTTCGAGCAGGCCGGCAATGGTCAGGGTGCGGCGCTCGAGGTCGGCCTGCTGCGAGTTGGCGGCGCGCTCCAGCATCGCCGGCAGTTCGCCGGTGATTTCGCCGGCACGGATCATGTGCACCAGCATCGGTGGAAAATGCTTCTGCGCCGACAAGGCCCGCGCCAGGCTGACGCCTTCGCGCACGCTGGCCGTCGCCTGTTCGACCAGCTCACGCATCGCAACGTTCGATAAAGTTTCGCGGCTGGTGTCGAGCGCGCGCAGGATCGGCACGCCGGAACCGGTCGTGATCGCCAGGGTGCTGGCAAAACGCGCCGTGTTCAGGCTGCGCTCGAACTTGCCGTAGATCGGCGCGGTCAGCAGCCAGGTGTGCCAGCGCCGCTTCAGCACGGGATTCTGCAGCGCGCGGCGCCAGGCGAACCAGGCCGCGACCAGCACGATCGCCACCAGGATGCCCCAGGCCCGCGTGAAGTCCGACACCGCCAGCATCACCACGGTGAGGAAAGGCAATTGCTGCTTGGTATTGGCAAACACCGAGACGATCTGCGGCACCACATAGGTCAGCAGAAAGATCACGATGGCGAAGGCGACCACGGTGACGATGGCCGGATAGGTGAAGGCCAGGCGCACCTTCTGCACCAGCGCGTTGCGGCGCTCGATGTAGTCGGCCAGGCGCGACAGCACGCGCGAGAGCTGGCCGATCTGTTCGCCCGAGGCCACCAGCGCGCGGTAGATCTCGGCGAAATCGCGCGGATGGCGCGACAGCGCTTCCGAGAACGGCATGCCGCCCATCACCTCGGAACGGATCGAGGCGATCAGGTCGCGTAGATACGGTTTTTCCGCCTGCTCCAGCAACGCCGTGAAAGCCTGCTCCAGCGGCAGGCCGGCCTCCAGCAGGCTGGCCAGTTGGCGCGTAAACAGCGCCAGCTCGACCTGGGACAGGCGCTCGCCGATGCCGCGCGCACGGGTGGCGCCGGAAGCGTCGACCTGGGCCGCGATGGCCTCGACGTTGAGCGGGGTCAGCCCCTGGACGCGCAGGTCGGCGCGCGCGGCGCGCGGGCTGTCGGCATTGACCACGCCCTTGCGCGTGGCGCCGCCCGCATCGACGGCCTCGTAACGGAATGCCGGCATGGTTTAGTCCTTGGTCACGCGCAGCAATTCCGCCTGCGTCGTGACGCCCTCGCGCAGCCAGCGCTCGCCGTCTTCGCGCATCGTCTTCATGCCGCTCTTCTGCGCCGTTTCGCGGATCTCGGCTTCCGACGCCTGGTTGTGGATCTGGGAGCGGATGCGCTCGTCCGTTTCCAGCAGCTCGTAGACACCGACGCGGCCTTGGTAGCCGGTGTGGCCGCAGCGCTCGCAGCCGACCGCATGCCATTGCACGCCATCGCTCTTCTTGCAGTGCGGACAGAGCTTACGCACCAGGCGCTGCGCCATCACGCCCAGCAGGGACGACGACAGCAGGAACGGCTCGATGCCCATGTCGAGCAGACGGGTCACGGCCGATGCGGCGTCATTGGTGTGCAGGGTCGCCAGCACCAGGTGGCCGGTGAGCGAAGCCTGCACGGCGATCTGCGCCGTTTCCAGATCGCGGATCTCGCCGATCATGATCACGTCCGGGTCCTGGCGCAGGATGGCGCGCAGGGCCTTGGCGAAGGTCATGTCGATCCGGGCATTGACCTGGGTCTGGCCGACGCCGTTCAGGTCGTACTCGATCGGGTCTTCCACCGTCATGATGTTGGTGGTCGAGGCGTTCAGGCGCGACAGCGCCGCGTACAGCGTGGTGGTTTTACCGGAACCGGTCGGGCCGGTGACGAGCACGATGCCGTGCGGCTGGTTGATCAGCTTGTCGAACTGCGGCAGCATCTCCGGGCTCATGCCCAGGTGCGACAAATCGAGGCGGCCGGCTTCCTTGTCGAGCAGACGCAGCACCGCGCGTTCGCCGTGGCCGGTCGGTAGCGTGGAGACACGCACGTCGACCGGCTTGCCGCCGATGCGCAGGGTGATGCGGCCATCCTGGGGCAGGCGTTTTTCCGCAATGTCGAGCTGCGACATGATCTTGATACGCGAGATCAGCGAGGCGTGGATGCCCTTGCGGGGACGCACGATGTCGCGCAACGCGCCGTCGATGCGGAAACGCACGACCGAGGTCTGCTCGAAGGGTTCGATGTGGATATCGGACGCACCCTCGCGCAGCGACTGCGTCAGCAGCGCGTTGATCATGCGGATCACCGGCGCGTCGTCGGACGATTCCAGCAGGTCTTCGATGGCCGGCACGTCCTGCAGCAGCTTGGTGAGATCGAGGTCGGCGTCGAACTCGTCGGCCACCTGCGAGGCGTCGCCGCCGGCGCCGGCATAGGCCTTGGCGATCGCATCGTCGAGTTCGCCCCGGTCGATGCGGCGCAGCGCGATGCGGCCGAAGCGGCGCGACACCTCGGCAATCGCCGCCGGCGGCGTGCTGCCGGAAATGAGCACCTCGACGCTTTGCGCCGGATCGTCGCCGGCGCG
>DOUW01000255.1 GCA_003520365.1 Massilia sp. | reverse complement strand
GCGCAAAAGCGGCCGGCGACCGCGCCGGGGGGGGGATCCTGCCGGGCGCCAGCCACTACGACGAGGTGGCGGCCACGTCCTTTGCCTGGCCGCTGGTCGCGGCTGCCATCGACAAGGCGCTGGCCAGCGCTACCACGCCAGCCGCTTCGCCAGCGGCGCGTTGACCACCACGTCCGCGGTCGGCACGGCGACACAGGGCAGCAAGTAATTCTCGCGCTTTTCCTCGATCGACAGGCCGGGCCATTCGACCAGGTAGCGCACCGTGCCGCCCTCGAGGCGGCAGATGCAGGTGCGGCAGGTGCCGTTGCGGCAGGAATTCGGCAGGGGGGANNCCTCGGCGGCTTCGAGGATGGTCGCGCCGCCGCTGGGGAAGCTGCAGTCCAGCGGCTGCAGCGTGATCGCGTAGTTTGTGGCATCGTGGCTCATGGCGCGATTGTAGCGCGCTGCCGGACACCGCCGACACTGGCGGCACGGCACCTCAGTACGTTTCCGCACAGACCGAACTGCGGCGCACGCCTAGGCTGAGGTTTCCCTCAGTAAGTATCGCAGGTGCCAAATGCAGAAAATGATTACCCCCCTCGTCATCGCCGCCCTTGCCGGCGCCCTTCCGTTCGCATCTGCCCAGGTTGCGCCCGCCCGGAATGCTCCCGCCGTCCAGCCTGGCCTGCCGAACGCGGCCCCGCTCCAGTCGGTGCAGCAGCCGGGTTCGGCCAACCAGGCAGCCGACCCTGCCGCCGTCGAGCGCGCCGAATTCGAACGCCTGCTGCGCGCGCAAGTCCTGCTCGACCGCCTGCACTTCTCGCCCGGCGAGATCGACGGCGCCTTCGGATCGAACATGCGCCAGGCCCTGTCAACCTTCCAGCAGACGCGTAATCTGGAAGCGACCGGCAAGCTCGACGACGCCACCTGGAACGCGCTGAACCAGGACACCACGCCCACCCTCACCACCTACGTGCTGACGAACGAGGACGTGGCCGGCCCCTTCCAGAAGATCCCCGAAGACATGATGGAAAAGGCCAAGCTGGACAAGCTCGGCTATGCCTCGCCGCTCGAAGGCCTGGGCGAAAAATTCCACGCCAGCCCCGACCTGCTGACGCGCCTGAATCCCGGCAAGGACTTCAGCCGCGCCGGCGAGCAGATCGTGGTGCCGAGCGTGCACGGCGGTGCGCCGCTGCCGCAGGCGTCCAAGGTCGTGGTCAGCGACAGCCGCAAGGTGCTGATGCTGTACGACGCGAGCGACCGCCTGATCGCCCAGTATCCGGCCTCGACCGGCAGCGAGCACGACCCACTCCCGGTCGGCAACTGGAAGATCGAAGGCGTGCACCCGAACCCGACCTATCACTACAACCCGAAACTGTTCTGGGACGCGTCGCCGGGCGACAAGAAGACCACGATTGCCGCCGGCCCCAACAATCCGGTCGGCGTGGCCTGGATCGACCTGTCCAAGCCGCACTACGGCATCCACGGCACGCCGGTGCCGAAGTTCATCGGCAAGACCGAGTCGCACGGCTGCATCCGCCTGACCAACTGGAGCGCCGCGGAAGTGGCGCAGGTGGTCGGAGCGGGGACGAACGTGGTGCTTCAGGAGTAATCCCTTACCGTCACTGAAAAAACGGAGGCTTGCATGAGATGGCTGGTTTCGTTCCTGCTGGGCGTGCTGGTGGGCGCCGGCGGACTGTTCGTCTACCTGCGCGAGTTCGCCGACGCGCCCGATCCGATCGTCACCGATGGCGGCGCCCTGCCCGCGCCTCCCGCGGATCCGCCGACGGCGAGTCCCGCGGATAGCCCGCTCGTGCAGACCGACCTGTCGGACGCCGATTTGCCGATCCGCCCGGCGCCGCAGGCCTCCACCGCCACCTCGGCCGCACCGGAACTGACGGCCGGCGGCAGCATGCCGGCCAAGCTCCTGGTCCCGGTCGAAGGCATCGCCTACAGCCAGCTGAGCGACACCTTCGACCAGCCGCGCGGCCAGGAGCGCCACCACGAAGCACTCGACATCATGGCAGCAAGCGGCACGCCGGTACGCGCCGCCGGCGACGGCAAGGTCGCCAAGCTCTTCAACAGCAAACCGGGCGGCATCACGCTCTACCAGTTCGACCCGGCCGAGAAGTACGCCTATTACTACGCCCACCTGGACCGCTACGCCGACGGCATCAAGGAAGGCATGCAGCTCAAGCGCGGCGACCTGATCGGCTACGTCGGCGCCACCGGCAACGCCGACCCGAGCGCCCCGCACCTGCACTTCGCCATTTTCGCCCTCACGCCCGAGAAGCAGTGGTGGAAAGGCACGCCGGTCAATCCGTATCCGATGCTCGGCGATTGAATCGATGACAGGGGTCGAGATGGGGAACGCTGGCCGTCACGCCGGCGTCCCTCTATTGTCGAACTGCGGGACGTCGTCCATGACGCCAGGTTCATTCAGTACCAGCCGGTGTTGTAGTGGTTGTACTGTTCATTGTTATCAGTGGGGCGAATGGCCCAGAGATACCTGCTGCCCTGCACCTTGCCTATCCTCTGCCTGAACTCTTTTACGACTTCGTCGTTATACTCTCGCCTGCCGGCGCACGATGTTTCCCGCTGACGGTTGAACCATGGGAGACAGTGATAGTTTTCGATGAAATTTGCAATCAGGTCCGCTTCGACATACTGGCACAAATTGGGATCGTTCTTCCTCACGCAATCGGCTACCCGCACTTCGATTTCAGCGTTTGGTACAGCAACCAGTAGTTCGGCAATCCAGTTCGCGTGGTTATACAAACGCGTGGCCGCATTTCCCTCGCCTATATAAATCACAGGCGAAAAATCACCGCCGTAAGCCACCGCAACACTTCCTTTCAGACGCACCACATAGACACACTGGCCGGGCTTGTCCAGGGCAGGAAACTGCCCATTCAATCGACTTCTTACCAAGGTGACCGCTTCAGCGGGTTCAAGACCTGTAAAGCCGAACTTGACCGTGATTGGATCGCGCCAGCGAATATGACTGCCTGTTACTGTACTCATTGAATGGAAATCTTTTTACTCGAATAATTGCATGTGTTGCGATGCCATCTCTTTCATCTGCTGGTTTCTTCAACGACGGCAGGCTGAAAGAGCTGGCCTGACCGGCCCTGGCGCCGGCCGCACGCGATTATAGTTGAGTGCTGCTGCAATGATTGACTTCCGTGCCGTTCTGCCAGCGCTCATTGCCCTGCATGGGATGGAAGATTATTTCACCCAAGCCACCACGATGAAATAATCTTCCACCATTCCGTTACGACCCCACCTCATCCACATCCGCCCCCACATTGATCGCCGCATATGCCCGCTGCACCGCAATTGCCTCGGCGCTGCCGGCGCCATACAGTTCCTGGGCCGCCTCGATCATCTTCGCCCGCGCTTCGGCGTAATTCGTGCTCGAGGTGAACTTGGTCGTATTCGCCTTGAACCAGATCCGGAAGGCCTTGTCGGTGCCGATGCCCGTCATCGCGGCCGGCGACTTGACCAGGTACTTGCTGTAGTAGTCGCCATCCTTGTCCGCCTTCGAGCCCTGGGCCAGGAAATAGAACATGCGGTTGTTCGGCCCGCTGCTGTAGTGGACGTCGAGGCGGCGCAGCGTAGTGCTCCAGGCGTCCGGGCTGCTGCCCTCCTTGCTCGGCTTGTACATCCAGCGCAGCGGCGTGCCGTTGCGGCCGATCTCGCTGCCCAGCATCCAGTCGTTGCCGCCGTTCGGGATGGCCTCGCCCTTGCCGCCCGCGCGCGCGTAGGCTTCGGCGATCTCGCCGCCGATGTCCGAGCTCGATTCGTTCAGGCCGCCCGATTCGCCCGAGTACACCAGGTTCGACGTGGCCGCCGTCACGCCGTGGCCCATCTCGTGGCCGATCACGTCGATCGCGCCCAGGCTGCTGAAGGTCGAGCCGTCGCCGATGAACATGCAGCGGCAGGTGTCGCTGTAGTAGGCGTTGTCGTAGGCGGTGTTGACGTGCACCGCGATATAGCTGGCGGTGTTGTGGCCGTCGAGCGACTGCCAGCCGAGCACGTTCTTGAGCGAGTCGTAGGTGTTCATCAGGCCCCACATCGCGTTCACGGCCGCGGTCTGGCCGTTGGCGTCCGTGGTGCTGCCGCCGCGCACGTACTGCTTGCCGTCGCCCCAGGTGTTGGTGGTGTGGGTGTACATCTTGCCCGCGTTGCTGGTGTTGTTGGCGTTGGTGATCGCCATCGCGCCATAGGCGCCGCCGGTGCCGCGCTCGGGGTCGCGCATCTGGAAGGTATCGCCCACCTGCGTCGTGCTGATCGGCACCTCGCCGTTGTACTGGCTCTTGCCGACGCCGATCACGGTCTGCAGCATGCTCCAGCGGTCGATGATGTGGGCGTCCTTGGCGCTGACGATGGTGTCGAAGTACAGCGGCTTGTTGGCGCGCTGCATGCGCGTGCGCACGTGGTAGGCCAGTTCGTAGTGGTCGACGACTTCCACCACGTCGAGCGCGTTCAGCTCGGACTCCTGCTTGCCGGCCGCTTCCGGCACGCGGTCGATCTTCATCACCGGATAGATCAGCAGCTCGGCCTTGGGCGGCACCACATGGGTCGCCTTCGGGCCCGGCGCGGCGCCGGAACCGGCGGTCGCGGCGGCCACCGCGGCGTCGATC
>DOUW01000253.1 GCA_003520365.1 Massilia sp. | reverse complement strand
TACAAAACCCGGGGCGATTCAAAGGTAACCATGCGTGCCCTGTCCAATGCCTCAGCGAGGCGAGACGCTTTTCTAAGCTCAAGCGGGTCCTTTCCGTCGCGGAGGATCAGGCGGCACTCTTTGGCCTTCGCCCTAGCATCTGCTAGGGACACTGTGTGGAACGGTCCAAGCCCCATCTCGCGCTGCTTGCCTGCAAAGGTATAGCGGAAGATCCAGCTTTTGGTACCTGACAGCGAGACCTGTAGCCAAAGCCCAGCGCCATCACCGTAGTATCCCGGTTTAGTTTTTTTGCTTACCTCAAGCGATGAGAGCTTTTCAATCAGTCGCGCCATGTCGTCCTACCCACATTCCTACCCACATCAAAAGCGCGGATTTTAACACTTTCCTCTGGACAACGCTGGACTTAGTTTTAAATTTCTCCCTATAGAACAATGGTCTACGTGGACTGGAGTGAACGGTAGTGGACCCTAATACGGCGGACACCGCTTCCGCCAGAATCGATAGAAGAGCCCTTGCATCGGCAAGGGCTTTTTTGTTTTCGCAGGGCGCCCCAGGCGGTGCGCAAGATGCGAATTACCGACCCGAGCTGCGGCGCCGCGTCGCGCCAAGCATCCCGGCAGCGCCCAGGGCCAGCAAGGCGATGCTCGCCGGCTCGGGAACTTCTCCGGGAACCTCATTCGGGCCGATATACCGCGGCACGATACGCGGCACGCCATATTCGTAGCCATCCATCGAATCCAGGTATTCCGCCAGTTGCGGGTCGACGGTGCCCCGGGTGGCGATGCCGGTCAGGGTGCCGGAGTAGAACATCGGCGGTTCCTGTTCGAAGAGATCGGCGTCGTAATGCGCCGTGTAGACAAAGCTGCCCTGGGCATTGCGTGCAAAGCTGACGCTGAGATTCGTGAAGTGGTCCGCGCCGAAGTCGTCGGCGATCGTGAAATTGGTGGGGCCGTCGCTCAGGAAATGGGTGGTGGCGTCGGTCAGCAGCACCTCGCCCTCGCCGCCGAGCGGATAGAAGGGTTGGCCATAGTCGCGGACGGGGTCAAGCAGCCAGAAGTCGAAATACGCGATCGACTGGTCGGTGTCGTGCTGGATGAAGTAGCCGGATAGTCCGGCGCCGTCGGATCCGGTATGGAAATCGTACTGGATATAACCAGCGGAGGCGTTCAGGGAAAACAGTGCCGTGGCGGCAAGCGCGAGGAATTTCTTGATCATGGTATGAATGAGAATGTGGTTGAAGTGGTGTGACTATGAATAGCAATTCTTATGCCACTAATAGTTAAATGATCCAAATCAACCACTTGTCTCGCTCTATGCGCAGTGCATTTCCTTAATGTAAGAATTGCCGACACTGATCGGTCCGTCGCTGTTGGCGTCGTGGCGAACGCTGAGGGGGGCGGCCCAAGCCAGGGCCTGTTTGCATACCGGGCGCCGGCGGTGCGCAGCGCCCCGGTACGCCTGGCTTACGGCACCGAGCGGCGGCGCAGGCCGAGCGCCGCGAGCAGCCCGGCGCCCAACAAGGCCAGCGAGCCCGGTTCCGGAATCTGTGCAATGTGGGCGGTCGTGCTCACGCGCCGGATATGACCGCTGGCGCCGCCGCAGGATGGGGTCTCCCAGGTGCAGCCGGCGCCTTCCATTTGCTCGTCGCTGTTCGCATCGATGATCGTGAACGTTTGTCCGGTCGAAAACATGTCGATGTGATGAAAGCCGTTGTTGAGGTAGATGCTGCCGGTCAGGTAGCCGTCGGCGCCGAATGCGAGCGCCATGTTGACGTACCCCATGCCGGTCGAGAAGCCGCCGCGATTCGCTGCGTACAGCATTTCTTCTCCCACGCCCGGGAAGGTATAGCGCAGATTGAGCAGGCCATTCTGCGGCACCTGGTCGTAGCCGTAGGGATCGCTGTAGTCGAAGTTGAATGCGCCGCTCGCAACGGTTTGATCGTCGAATTCGAGTTCGAGCGTTATTCCCCAAGGAAGCTCATCGTTCAAAGCCTGCCATTCGTAGATGACGCCGGCTTGGCTCGACAGCGGAAGCAGGCAGAGGCCGATAGCGGCCAGGTAAGAGCGGATGTTCATGGTAAGCCCCTGTGTTGATGGCTTACCAATAGCAAGTTGTAGGCCAGTAATGTAAGTAATTGAATTGCTTGGGTTATTTATTGACGTCAGGAAGCGAATCGTGAAAATTGTAAATATTTTCGACGGTACAGGAAATCTGAAGCGATGTTGCCAGTTAATGATCGCCGAATAAGAAACCCATGCCGGCATGGTAAGCAGAACATGGGTAGGCAGAAATTGCACCGAGTTAATATCGTCAGAGTCTGCCTACAAAAAGACAAGCCATTTTGGTGAGCCGTATGTGGGTTATTCGACAGATGAAGCCGCTTAAACGGGGGTAAGGTAGAGGCGTGGAGAGGATACGCCGATGCTGAAATCGATTGTCACGATTGCTGTGCTGGGAGGAAGTGCCGCCGCTGCCTGTGCGCAAAGCGGTGTGACGACCTACGGTGTGCTCGATGCCGGCGTGGTCGGCGAGGGCGGCTGCGTCAACGGTTGCACGACACGGGTCGGCAGCGGCATCGCATCGACCTCGCGCATCGGCATCCATGGCAGCGAAGCCGTCGGCCAGAACACCTCGGCGATCTTCGGGCTCGAGACCGAGATGCGGCTCGATACCGGCCGCGCCGCCGGCCGTGAGCAGGAGAAGGACGAGCGCCTCGAGCACCAGGCCTGGGTCGGGCTGTCGGGGGAATTCGGGGCGATCACGATCGGCCGCCAGTACAACCTCCAATACCTGGCGCTGACCGACGTCGCCGACCCGTTCAAGGGCGGCACCGCCGGCAGCGCGTCGAACCTGATCGGCGGGCCACGCCGCACCGACAACGGCGTCCAGTACTACAAGATTTTCCCGAACGGGTTCGAGGGCGGTGTCTCCTGGGCCGCACGCGACCTCGACACCTCGCCCGCCGGACGCGCCTGGGGCATGACGGTCGGCCTGTCCAGCGGCCCGCTGACGGTGCGCGCCGCGCACCGCAACCAGAACGCGGTGCGCGTCAATCTCAACAGCAAGACCAGCAACGACACCAACTCGAAGAATTCGATCGTGGCCGCCAACCTGCGCCTGGGCTGGGGCACGGCCTACGCCGCCTACAGCATGAGCCGGGGCCTGGCCAGTTCGCCGCTGTTCAACCCCGATAACCCCTACGCGGCCGGCATCGCCCGTACGCCGTCGAGCAATAGTCGCGACGTGCTGTTCGGCTTCGCCATCCCGGTCGACCATTCGATCACCTTGCTGACTTCGTACATCCGCAAGAACGACCGCGATCTCGCCAACCAGGACGCCAACCAGATGGCCATCGGCGCGAGTTATTCGGTGTCGCGCCGCACGGACTTCTACGCGGCGTATTCGCATATCCGCAACCGCAATGGCGCCGGCTACACGGTCGGCAATGCCAGCGCACCCGGCAGCGGCAACAAGGCCTTCAACGTCGGCATGCGCCACGCGTTTTAAGAAGCCTGTAGCCTGACACTATCCGCTAACAATCTGTATGGAGGCATCATGACTGGAGCCAGCACCCTTGATCCGGACAACTTTCCGGAACGTCCCGACCGCAGCCTTGGCAAAGGCCACGGCACCGACGCCCTCGGCCCGAGCGACCTGTCCGACACCGGCAGCGACGTGATGGGCGGTCCGGGCCTTGCGTCCAATGTCGACCCTGACCAGCTGGTCCATCTCGACCGCGGCACCAACGAGGAAGAAGAAAGTTCCGCCGGCGGCACGGCCGGACCGGACGTCGGCGACGCCAACTTCTCGTCCGACAGCGATTCCGCCGGCACCGGCGAGCGTGCCAGCGCCGGCCGCGACACCGTGGTCGAGGATGGCGCCGACATCGATACCGATCGCATCGAATCCATCCCCGACCTGCCGCTCACGGAAGAGGATACCGACTTCCTATCGAGCAAACCGCCGGGACAGTCCACGGGCCGCGAATAAGGCCCCGACCAGCGCGCTGCCGCCCAGCAGGGCGGCGGTCAGCGGCTTGGAACGCAAGGCCAGCGCCGTGTAGGCCGAGCTTTCCGCGACGTGGCGCTCGGTCATGCCCTGGCGCTGGCGCAAGGCCTGGCTCGGATCGGGCGCATGCAGTGCGTCGCGGCGGCCCGGCGCCTTGTCGAACTTCGACTTCTGCTGCTTGAACATCGAGGCGTTCATGAAGCGGTCGAGCATGCGCGGCATGTAGGCGTTGCCCGAGGAAATCATCTTCGAGGCGCCGCCGACGAAGATGTCGCGCTTCGGATGCTGGGCGCAGTAGAGGATGGCCCTGGCCACGATCTCCGGCGCATACACCGGCGGCGGCAGGGCCGCTTCCTTGTCCATGTAGTTCTTCGCGTGCAGCGCGAACATGGTATCGATCGCGGCCGGCTTGACCAGGGTCACCGAGATCGGCGCCTCTTCCTTTTCCAGTTCCATGCGCAGCGAATCGGTGAAGGCCTTGACCGCATGCTTGGAGGCCGAGTACATGCCCTGCAGCGGCGCGGCGCGGTCCGAGACCTCGCTGCCGACGTTGATGAGGGCGCCGCCGCCGCGCAGCTTCATGCGCTTGACCGCTTCCAGCGAGCCGTGCACGACGCCCCAGAAATTGGTCTGAAACAGGCGCAGGTGGTCTTCCAGCGCCACTTCCTCGAGGCGGCCGAAGGTGCCGACGCCGGCGTTGTTGACCCAGGTGTCGATGCGCCCGAAGCGTTCCATCGCGGTCTGGCCGATGCGTTCGACGTCGGTCTGGTTGCCGACGTCGGCGGCGACGGTGGCCACCTGGCAACCCTGGCGGCGCAGCTCGCTGGCGAGCTGGTCGAGGGCATCGCCGTTGCGCGCGGCCAGCACCAGCTTGGCGCCGGCCTCGGCGGCCATGCGCGCGGTGGTCAGGCCGATGCCGCTGCTGGCGCCGGTAATCACCATCACCTGCTCATTGATGTTGCGAAGTTTTACGGACATGACGTTTTCCTTTCCTCTGCTTGGAGTCGTGGAGTCGGGCGACTTGCACGATGGGATAAACATGTCCCATCGTGCCGGCCGCCGTCGATATCGGTCTTATCGAACTAGACATGGTCGTGCTCATGCCCTGTATTTCAAGCGATTTTTTGCCGGGCTGGCGCGCCGTAGGGTAACGGACAGGGCGGGGACAGGGGAGAACGCAGGACAGTTGTGCGCGAAAGGGCCGCGTTCGCTGATAGGATCGAAGCGACAGCAGGGAGAACGCCGCGGGGCCCGGGATGGAACGCGTGGTGTCGGCGCCCGATGTGCAAACGGCAACCATGATGGCTGCCGCGACGGTCTTGCCGCGCCCCGGCCAGTGCGCAAGGGCAGCGGCCGAGGGCGAAGGGAATGCTTCAGTGGGCTTTCGAGAGGATCAGCAGCCAGCGGCCGAACAGCAGGACTTCGACGTGACCCGCATCGATGCCGGTATCGCATTCGATGAGGGGGTTGACCGGGTAGAAGCGCTTGCGGAAGTCACGCGTGAGCGAGAGTTCGCGACGGCCGAAGCGCATCATGAAAGGAGCAGGAGCGTATTCCAGGCCGAAGGAGTTGTTCAGAGTGGTCATTGACGGATCCCTTGTGTTTGTTTGTTGTGTTGGTCAAGTGAGTACAGAATAGCATAACCACTGTATAAATCTACAGGTACTGTACAAATAACCAGTAAAATTTTTTAACCGTGGTTTTTTTGCCATCCAGCCCCATTTGCTTGCGCATGGATAATTCGCTGACTTCCCGCCTGCACCGCTTTGCCGCCGCCCGTGTCTCGCCCGAGGAGCAGTTCGGCCTGCACCTGAGCGTCGGCGTGCTGGTGCTGCTGCTGGCGATGGCGGGGTTTGCCCGTATCGCCGGTGCGGTGGTGGCCGGTGCGCCGATCACCCAGCTCGACGTCGAGCTGGCGAACTGGCTGCATGCGCACGCCAACGATAGCCCCGTCCTGCGTCACTTCTTGATGGGCATTACCCATCTGCACAGTACGCCCGGCATGCTGACGCTCACGGCGCTGGCCGCGTGGTGGTTCCACCGCCGCGGCGCGCGCCACTGGATACCCACATTGCTGGCGGCAGTGCCGGGCGGGATGGTGCTGAACGTCCTGATGAAGCACACCTTCGAGCGCGCCCGTCCGCATTTCGACGAGCCGCTGCTCACGCTCTCGACCTACAGTTTCCCCAGCGGGCACGCGTTGGCCGCGACCGTGTTCTACGGCCTGCTGGCCTGCTACCTGGCGCGCCATGCCCACGGCTGGGGCCGGCGCGCCGGCATCGTGCTGCTGGCCTGCCTGATGGTGGCGCTGGTGGCCGGCTCGCGCCTCTACCTGGGCGCCCATTACCTGTCCGACGTGCTGGCGGCCATGGCCGAAGGCTGCGCCTGGCTGTCGATCTGCGTGACCGGCGTGGCCACCCTGCGCCGGCGCCAGGCGGCGCGTGCGCGGGGCGGCGCCGCCAACCTGAACGAGGAAACCTGATGCGTACACTTGTGCATTTGTCCGACCTGCATTTCGGCCGCGTCGACGGCGGCCTGCTGGCGCCCTTGCGCGAACTGATCCACAACGTCGCACCGGACGTGCTGGTGGTGTCGGGCGACCTGACCCAGCGCGCCCGCAGCGAGGAGTTCGAGCAGGCGCGCGCCTTCCTCGACACGCTGCCGGGGCCGCAGATCGTGGTGCCGGGCAACCACGACATTTCGCTGTACAACGTGTTCCGGCGTTTCGCCAAGCCGCTCGACCGCTACAAGCGCTACATCACGGACGACCTCGACCCCATCTATATCGACGGCGAGGTCGCCGTGGTCGGCGTCAACACGGCGCGCTCGCTGACGATCAAGGACGGGCGCGTCAACCGCGAGCAGGTCGGGCGCATCCGCGAACGGCTCGCCGGGCTCGACCCGCGCATCACGCGCATCGTCGTCACCCACCATCCCTTCGACCTGCCGGAAACCTTCGAGCAGCGCGACCTGGTGAACCGCGCGCCGATGGCGATGGAGGTGTTCGCCGAATGCGGCGTCGACGTACTGCTGGCCGGCCACATGCACGTGAGCCACGCGGCCAGCACGGCGATGCGCTACCAGATCGACGCCTACGCGGCGCTGGTGGTGCAGGCCGGCACCGCGACCTCGACCCGTGGCCGCGGCGAGACCAATTCCTTCAACGTCCTGCGCGTCGAACACGAGCGGGTCGAGGTCGACCGCTATGGCTGGGACGTGCTGGACGGCGTGTACCGGATCGTCGTTACCGAAAAGTTCGTGCGCAGCGGCAGCGTGTGGGCGCCGGCGGCGGAAGGGATGCTGGCGGCCGGCCTGTAATGTGGCCGCCAGGGCTGCTACACTCGCGGCTTTCACAACGCAACAGGGCTTCGAGTACAACATGAAGAGCAGTTCTAACGGCGGCCTCGTCTACTCCACCGATGGCGGGCGCATGTGTCCCGCATGCCGGCGTCCGCTCGGCGAGTGCGCCTGCAAGGCCCAGGCCGCGCCCAGGGGCGATGGCGTGGTGCGGGTGTCGCGCCAGACCAAGGGCCGTGGCGGCAAGTGCGTGACCGTCGTCAAGGGCCTGGCGCTCGACGCCGCCGCGCTGGCGACGCTGGGCAAGGCCTTGCGCACGGCCTGCGGTTCGGGCGGCACCGTCAAGGACGGCGTGATCGAGATCCAGGGCGACCACTGCGACCGGGTGATGGAGGAGCTCGGTAAGCAAGGCCACCAGCCGAAACGGGCCGGCGGCTGACAGAGCGCCTGACGGCGCCCCTAGGGCGGCGTTGCATCGTTTCGCCGTACGCTCGTACTGTCTTCAACGATGCGTCGGGTGGCCGCATCCCTTGCCCCAGGGGTGTCGCCAGGCGCTCTGAAGGCTTTAGATCCAGTACTCCGTCAGGCGCGCCGCCCATTCCTTGACCCGGTCCGACCAGGGCCGGTCGCGCCACTCGTCGAGCGTGACTTCCTTCGACGAACGCAGGTCCTCGTTGAAGGCGTTCTCCATGTCGCGCCCGAAGCCCGGGTCGATCACCACCACGTTCAGTTCGTAGTTGTGGATGAAGCTGCGGCGGTCGATGTTGGCCGAGCCGATGGTCGACCAGGCGCCGTCGATCACCGCCGTCTTCGCGTGCAGCACGGCCACCTGCAGCTGGAAGATGCGCACGCCGCCGGCCAGCAGCTGGTCGTAGAAGGCGCGGCCGGCGTGCATCACCAGGCCGTGGTCGGACACGCCCGGCAGCACCAGCTTGACGTCGACGCCGCGTTGCGCAGCCGCGATGAGGGCGTCGACGGTCTGCTGGTCGGGCACGAAATAGGCCGAGGTGATGTGCACCGATTTCTTGGCCTCGTTGATCGCCACCAGCAGCGACTTGTAGATTTCCGAGTGCCGGTTCGGCTCGGTGGCCAGCACCCGCACGAACTTGTCGCCGGCCGGCGCCAGGCGCGGGAAGTACTCGACCGCCGGCAGTTCGCCGGCCTCCTGGCGCACCCAGTTGTCGATGAAGGCCCACTGCAGCGTGGCCACCGCCGGCCCCTCGATCCGGATGTGGGTATCGCGCCAGCCCACCTTGTCCTTGTCGACGTTGTCCGGCTTGCGCTTCGAGCGGAACAGCGAGCTGTTGGCGTAGTCGGCGCTGATGTTGATGCCGCCGGTGAAGCCGACGCTGCCGTCGACCACCAGGATCTTGCGGTGGTCGCGGTTGTTGATCGACCAGTTGCCCTTGGCCTTGGACGGATTGATCGGATTAAAGGCGAGCATGTTGACGCCGGCGGCGCGCATGTTGTCGAAGAAGGCCTTGGGCGTGCCGATGGTGCCGACGCTGTCGTACATCACGTTCACGACCACGCCCTGGCGCTGCTTTTCCATCAGCAGCTCGGCGAACTGCAGGCCGATCGGGTCCTGGTCGAAGATATAGGTCTCGAGGTTGATCGAGGTTTTCGCATTCCTCACCGCGTCGATCATGGCGCGCAGGGTGGCCGGACCGTCGAACAGCAGCCGGACGTCGTTGCCGGCGATCAGGGGCACGCCGGTGGCCTGCTCCTCGAGCACGGCCAGCTGCTTCAGGTCGGGGCTGGCGTTGGCCCAGCGCCGCGCCAGCAGCTTCGACGCCTGGGCCTGCGGCATCGGGCCCTTGGCGGTGGTGATGGTCGGCGCCGACTTGGCCGGGGTATCGGGCAGTTGTTCGACGTCGGGCAGCGTCTTGCAGGAAGCGACGACGCACAGGAAGGCGAGGGCGGCGGCCCAGAGCGACATGCGATGCTTGTTCATTTGTTCCCCCTGGTAGCCTCTGGCGCGGCGTCGATGACGTCCGGGTCCTTCGGGCCGATGAAGAAGTCGAGCGGCGCGCGCAGGAAGCGCCGCCCCAGTGCGCGCAGCAGCAGGATGCCGCGCGTGAAACGGATCCTGCGGGCGCGCAGCGCCACCGACAGCGCCAGGTGGAAGCTGACGATCAGGTTGACGGCGCCGATCAGCGCCACGCCCAGCACGGCATTCGCGACCATTGGCCAGCTCATCTGGTAGTCGAGTCCCACCAGGGCGGTGGCGAAATTCGCGGTCGAGAAGGTGACGTGGCGGATGTCGAGCGGCAGCCCGAGCAGGTAGCCGACGGTGCCGGTGGTGCCGAGCAGGATGCCGAAGAAGAAGTTACCCATCAGGCCGCCCAGGTTGTCCTCGACGTAGACCGACAGGCGCGCGCGCCGCTCGGCGCCCAACAGCCAGCCGAGCCAGCGCAGCTGGCGCACGCGCTGGCCCATGCGGGTATACAGCGCCTTGTTGTCGTAGTAGCCGGAGATCAGGCCGGCGACGAACAGCCAGACCCCGGCGATGGCCGCATAGAACAGCGCCGGCGTGTGGATCGGGTCGATGTCGTGCAGCAGGTGGTGTGCTTTTTCGGGCGTGACCAGGTGGTGGCCAGTCATCTGCTGGTAGGCGATGGCGATCAGGAGCGCGGTCGGGAAGGCGACCGCGACGTTGCCGAGCACCGAGACGATCTGGGTGCGGAATACCTTGTTGACCAGCTCGGCCATGCTGTCGAAGTCGATGTCGCGGCCGTCGCGGCTGTGCAGGCCGGCCGCGATGCGCTGGGCCGTCATCGCCGGCTGCTTGGTGGCGATGGTCCAGTGCAGCATGTGCACGAGCATGAAGCCGAGCGAATAGTTCATGCTGAACAGGAAGGACTCGATCAGGGGCGCGGCCCGCAGGTGGCTCAGCATGATCTTGAACATCGCCATGAAGCCGACGATGAAACCGGCGCCGGCCGAGGCGCCGAACATGCGGCGCAGGCCGCCGCGGCTTTCGGCGATGTAGTGCTCGCCGGTGCGGCTGGCGTTCTCCGTCACGTTGCGCGCCAGCAGGTCGATGTTGTCGCGGAACAGCCCGCTGACCTGGTACTTGGTGTTGTGTCCCTCGACCAGTTCCTGGGCCAGGGCCACGGCGGCGGCGCGGCGCTTGCTGTCGTGCGCCGGTGCGCCCTGCGCGGTGGTCGCCGGCAGCAGGGTGCCGCCGTAGTTGTTGAGGTACTCGCCGAGTTCGATGCTGTCCTGCTCCGAGGTCTCGATCGAGAGCGCTGCGGGAGCGGGCAGGGCGCGCGGCCGCGCCACCTCGCTGACGTCGACCAGGAACAGCAGCTTGCGCAGGCGGCCGATGCTCTGGGTGATCGCCACCAGTACATAGGTCAGGGCGACGCTGGTGCCGAAGCTGAGCGAATTGCGGCGGATCTTCGCCACCACGCCTTCGCACTGGTCCAGCATCACCAGCAGGTGGCGGGCGTCGTCCGGACGCTCGACGGTGCCGTCGAGATAGCGCCCGTAGGCGTCGAGGTAGGTGTTGACCTCGATGTTCTGCATCAGGAAGGGCGAGTCGAATTCCTCGATCTGGCTGTAGCTGTGCACCAGGCGCGGTTCCAGGCCCAGCGCGCAGATGCGGCACGACAGGGTGCGGATCGCGTCGAGCATGCCGCTGACGGTCACGTAATGGGCGCGGTCGGGCGCCGCGCCCTGCGGCGTCGGGGCGTTGGCGAGGACGTCGAACAGGGCCAGCCAGTCCTCGTCCGGCACGGCGCGGATCCACTCGTGGTCGTCCTCGGCGTACAGCACGCGGTCGAGGGCATCGGACAGGTAGATGTCGTCCAGCGCCGGCGGCAGCACGCGGTAGGCGATGCGGCGCTTCAGTTCGGTGAAGAAGCCGTCGTTGGAGAGGATGCCGACGTCGCTGTACAGGCTGGTATGGCGGCGCTTCTCGAGCAGGGTGACGATGTAGCTGCGCAGCGCCCAGGCCTGCTGCGGGTTGCCCTTCAACAGTTGCGTCAAGGTGCGCACGGCGGCGCGCGCATGGGGGCGGTCGCGGCGGCGCGGGCGCAGGCAGCAGACCAGTTCGACCAGCAGGTCGATGCGGTCGCTATGCGGGTCGATGCGTTCGAGAATGGCGAGCATAAGTGGTCCGGTCTCCGGGATAGACAGTGTACGCGTGAGGCCGCTGGAATATTGGTACGGCAACGAACAGATGGGCAGTGATGACGAGAAATACCGCGGCGCGCAGACGCGCCGCCGGCCGG
>DOUW01000374.1:7121-8418 GCA_003520365.1 Massilia sp. | reverse complement strand
AGCGGAATTGGCCCGTTTGCGAATTGATGTCGCGCGTGGTGAGGAACAGGCGATAGGTCTCCGGCCCCAGGCCCGGCAGGCGCGCGCTGGCACGCACGGCGCGCTCGAGCAGCGCTTCGCTGGCGTATTGGTCGGTCTCGGGCAGCACCGGAATGTGCAGCGGCGGCAGGCGCAAGCCTGCCCGCACGCGGATGCCGAGCTGGCTCGCCAGCGCCCGGGCCACGTTTGCCGAGTAATCCTCGGGGAAATCGTCGAGCGGCACGACGTAGACGGGGACGATGTCGCCGCGCGGCTTGACGGCGAACGCGACGCCGCTGCCCAGCAGCGCGAGGCCGGTCAATAACATGTGACGTCTCTGCATGATTTCCCTAGTGATATTTTATTTTTAACAAGTTTAGCCCCAGGCCGTCGCGCCGTCCAAGCATTTTGCATATTGATAAGATTATCGGCCCGGCATTTCTGAAATTTGGTGTCGCCATTTGAAAAGCCTGCGCGCAACGGCTGGCTTAGAATATTTCGATGCCTGGCACGGCCGGCCAAACCAACAAGGATGACAGAGACATGACGCACCCTTCCCGCACCGGCGGCCAGATCCTGGTCGACGCGCTCCACGTCCACGGCGTCGACACCGCCTTCGGCGTGCCCGGCGAAAGCTACCTCGACGTGCTCGACGCCCTGCACGACTCGCAGATCCGCTTCGTGATCAACCGCCAGGAAGGAGGCGCGGCATTCATGGCCGAAGCCTACGGCAAGCTGACCGGCAAGCCCGGCATCTGTTTCGTGACCCGCGGTCCGGGCGCGACCAATGCCTCGATCGGCGTGCACACGGCCTACCAGGATTCGACGCCGATGATCCTGTTCATCGGCCAGGTCGGCAACGACTTCGTCGACCGCGAAGCCTTCCAGGAAATCGACTACCGCCGCATGTTCGGCCAGATGGCGAAATGGGTGGCCCAGATCGACCGCGCCGACCGCATCCCCGAATACATCGCACGCGCCTTCCAGATTGCCACGAGTGGACGACCGGGCCCGGTGGTGCTGGCCCTGCCGGAAGACATGCTGGTGTCGAAGGCGGAAGTGGCCGACACCCGTTGCCACACCCCGGTGCAGGCGGCGCCGGCGGCGAGCCAGATCGCCGCGCTGCGCGCCATGCTGGCCGAAGCGCAGCGTCCACTGGTGCTGCTGGGCGGCGGCACCTGGAATGCGCAGGCCTGCGCCGACCTGGCGAAGTTCGCCGTAGCGAACGCGTTGCCGGTGGGCTGCACCTTCCGCTTCCAGGACCTGATCGACAACGCAC
>DOUW01000374.1:6502-6882 GCA_003520365.1 Massilia sp. | reverse complement strand
GGGGCAGCGTGTACCAGGCCGAGCTGATGATCGCCAGCGGCGCGCCGCAGGCCTGCGCCATGCTGGCCGCGATGGAACCGGTCGACGCCGGCGCCTGGCGCCACACGGTGGAAGAGGCGCGCGCCGAACTGGCCGCGTGGCAGGCGCAGCCGCCGGTGTTCAAGGACGGCCAGGCCCCGCTCGACCTGTGGCAGGTGGTGCAGGACCTGCAGGCGGCGCTCCCGGCCGACACCATCGTCACCAACGGCGCCGGCAACTACGCCTCCTGGGCGCACCGCTTCTGGCGCTACGGGGCCATGCGCACCCAGCTGGCGCCGACGAATGGCGCGATGGGCTATGGCGTGCCTTCGGGCGTGGCGGCGAAGATCGTCGAACCGGGG
>DOUW01000374.1:309-6344 GCA_003520365.1 Massilia sp. | reverse complement strand
GGTCATCATCATCGTTTTCAACAACAGCATGTTCGGCACCATCCGCATGCACCAGGAGAAGACCTATCCGGGCCGCGTCTCCGGCACCACGCTGCACAATCCCGACTTCGCGGCGCTGGCGCGCGCCTACGGCGGCCACGGCGAGATCGTCGAGCGCACGCTTGAGTTCGCCCCGGCCCTGGCGCGCGCCCTCGAGCACGCCAACGGCAAGCAGCTGCCGGCGCTGGTCGAGCTGCGCTACGACGGCAACCTGATCACGCCGAACGCGACGCTGGAAGCGATGCGCAGGGCGGCCGAGGCGGCCAAGGCCGGCTGAGTCGTATCAGCGGCCCTCCCTCCGGGGGCCGTGACAAAGCGCGCATTTTCGGGACGGGCGGGCCTGCTAACATGTTGACCATGCTCAACGTAAGACAGAGCCGGCCTGGCGTTCGCGGCCTTCTCTGTCGTCACCAGCAAAGGCAAGCGATGCCCGACCATCCGAAAACCACAGGCCGCGTCGCGGTCCTCGTCGACTGCGACAATACCAGCCCCGACATCCTCGACTATGCCTTGAGGATGTGCGCCCAGTTCGGACACGTCGTGGTGCGCCAGGGTTATGGCAACCACACGACCCTGGCGAACAAGTGGCAGGACGCGCTGGTGCGGCTGGCATTCACCCCGTGCCTGCAATACCAGTACGTCGCCGGCAAGAATACGGCCGACATCGCGCTGGCGCTCGACGCCCTCGAGCTGATGTTCGACGGCCGGGTCGACACCTTTTGCATCGTCACCAGCGACTCGGACTTCGCCTACCTGTGCCGCAAGCTGCGCGGGCGCGGCGCCACCGTCTGCATCATCGGCGAAGGCAAGACGCCGGACGCGCTGCGCAATGCCTCGGACCAGTTTTTCGAATACGTACCGGCGCAGCCCGAGCAGGCGAAGAGCGAACCGCCGAAGATCGTCAAGCGGCGGCCGCGCGCCCTGCTGGCTGCGGTGTCGCTGCTCGCGGCCGAGTCCGCGGAAGGCCGGGTCGGCCTGGGCGCCCTCGGCCAGTACATGCGCCGCACCGATCCGGGCTTCTCGCCGCAGCAATGCGGCTATACCGGCCTGCTGGACATGGTCCAGAACTATCCCGATCTCGTGACGCGGCACGACAACGGCGGACACTGGGTGCAGCCGAAACCGAAGGCCGATGCGCCGAAAGGATCGTCCGAACGCGCGGCCGCCGCCTGACCGGGAAGCCGGCCCGGCCGCCCGTTTTATCCGCGTTCGATTGCGAAAACACGTTTGCGCCGAACCGGCTATGCTCTTCGCCAGACAGCTCAGCCGTATCCGGGAACGGGAGCGGCAGGCCGCGTCATGGCGCCCGGCGAACGCATCCGGCGCCATCACCCGATAACGAGGAGACGAAGCAGTGAGCACCACTCCGGAACTGGTCCTGTGCATTCCCGGCCCATGGGAAAACACCAGTGTGCTGGCCGACGAGATCGCCGCCAGCGCCATCGGCTATTCCCTGGCGGGCGGCGTGCTAAGCGAGAGCGAGACCGGCTTTGCCTGCGAGCTCGCCCTGCAGCCGGCCGACCCGGACCTGGTGGAGGACTTCGTGAAGGCCGGCCCCCATTGGGCACGGACCGAGGCGATGGCCGACATCGACACCCATGCCTCGGTCGCCTACTTGGCGGGCCCGGGCGGTTCGCGCGCGGCGGCCGATGCGATGATGCGCGCCGGCGCCGCCCTGATCGATAGCGGCGGGCTGGGCGTGAAGGTCGACAGTACCGGCATCGCCCATGCGCCGGCCTACTGGATCGACATGTGCGAACAGCTCGACCAGCTCACCGCGCACCGCGCGCTGGTGGTGTATGTGGCCGGCGCCGACGTCTATTCCTGCGGGATGCACAACTTCGGCCTGCCGGAGGCGATCACCAGCGCCAGGGACAAGAACCAGGCGGCCGACATGCTGCGCTTTTTCACGCGCTACCTGCTCGAGCACGCGCCGGACCTGGCCGACGGCCACACGTTTTCGGTCAGCGAAGGCAAGCCGGTGTACCGGCTCGAACGCGTCGCGGCGATCGATTACGGCGAGGCTTCGCTGTTCAATAATCCCTACGGCGCCTGGCGCCTGTACCCGCCGGCGCCCGAGAAGAAGGGCAACTGGTGGACGCGCAACCGGCAATGATGCGCTAGCTCCCCCCGGAAATCCGCCAGGCCGCGGCCGGACTGCCGTTCGCGTGCCTGTCGACAGCCGGCGCGCCCCGTCCGTTCGTTGCCGATTCGTCAGCACTGTGCTCTGGTAAAATACCCGCGACCCTATTCGTCGTGCCGGTATCGCAGTCCGGCATGTGCATGCAGCAGCCGCCACCACGCAACCCATGTTTAGTTTCTTCAAGAGAAAAAAAGCCGCCCCCGAAACGCCGGCGCCGGTCGAGCCTGTCGAGCAGGCGGCCCCGGTCCAGCCCGCGCCCGCGCCTGCCCCCGCGGCAGTTCCCGCCTTTGCCCAGCCTCCGGCCCTGGCGAGCGCCGAACCCGAACTCGTCATCGAGGAAACGGCCGAACGCCCGACCAGCGCCGCAGAGCAGAAAAAATCCTGGATGGCGCGCCTGAAGGCGGGCCTGGCCAAGACCTCGAGCAACCTGTCGCTGCTGTTCGTCGGCGCGCGTATCGACGAGGACCTGTACGAGGAACTCGAGTCCGCGCTCCTGATGTCGGACGCCGGCATGGACGCCACCGAACACCTGCTCAATAACCTGCGCCGCAAAGTCAAGGAAGACAAGCTGCTCGATGCCGCCGCCGTCAAGGGTGCGCTCAAGGAGCTGATGGTCGAGATGCTCGCGCCGCTGCAAAAGCCGCTGGAGCTGGGCCGCCACGAACCGCTGGTGATGATGATCTCGGGCGTGAACGGCGCCGGCAAGACCACGACCATCGGCAAGCTCGCCAAGCACATGCAGCGCTTCGACCAGTCGGTGCTGCTGGCCGCGGGCGACACCTTCCGCGCCGCCGCGCGCGAGCAGCTGATGGTCTGGGGCCAGCGCAACAACGTCACCGTGATCTCGCAGGCCTCGGGCGACCCGGCCGCCGTGGCTTTCGATGCGGTCCAGTCGGGCAAGGCGCGCGGCGTCGACGTCGTCATGGTCGACACCGCCGGCCGCCTGCCGACCCAGCTGCACCTGATGGAAGAACTCAAGAAGATCAAGCGCGTGATCGGCAAGGGCATGGATGGCGCCCCGCACGAGACCCTGCTGGTCATCGACGGCAACACCGGGCAGAACGCCCTGGCCCAGGTCAAGGCCTTCGACGACGCCCTGCAGCTGACCGGCCTGATCATCACCAAGCTGGACGGCACCGCCAAGGGCGGCGTGCTGGCCGCGATCGCGCGCACGCGTCCGGTGCCGGTGTACTTCATCGGCGTCGGCGAAAAGCTGGACGACCTGCAGCCCTTCGATGCAGAAGAATTCGTGGAAGCGCTGCTGGGTTAAAGATGATCGAATTCCACAACGTCTCCAAGAAATACTCGGTCGATGCGACCGCCCTGCGCGACGTCACCCTGAACATCGACAAAGGCGAGCTGGTCTACCTGGCCGGTCCTTCCGGCGCCGGCAAGTCGACGCTCATGAAAATGGTGGCGGCAGTCGAGCGTCCCAGCAGCGGGCGCGTGGTCGTCTTCGGCCAGGACATCGGCAAGATCAAGAAGGCCGGCATTCCCTTCCTGCGGCGTAACCTCGGGCTGATCTTCCAGCACCAGCGCCTGCTGAACGACCGCAACATCCTGGCCAACACCATGCTGCCCCTCCTCGTCACCGGCGCTCCGCGGGCGCAGGCCGAACAGCGCGCCCGCGCCGCCCTCGACAAGGTGGGCCTGCTGGAACGCGCCAAGGCCCATCCGCTGGAATTGTCCGGCGGCGAGCAGCAGCGCGTGGCGATCGCGCGCGCGATCGTCAACCGGCCGCAGATCATCCTGGCCGACGAACCGACCGCGAACCTCGACCGGGTGGCGGCCGACAAGGTGATCGACGCCTTGCGCGCCTTCAATGCCGTCGGCGTGACCTGCGTGATCTCGACCCACGACGAGCAGATTCTCGACCGGGCCGCGCGCGTGATCCGCCTCGAGAACGGCCAACTGGTCGGCGATGCCCTTGCCGGCGTGGCAGGCACGGCAGGCGCGGCAGGCGACACTGGACTTGCGGACACCGAAGGAGGTGCCGCATGAGCCCCTGGTTCCGCCAGCACCGCTTCGCGCTCGGCGCCGCGCTGTCCACCGTGCGCAAGGCGCCGGGCAGCTTCCTGTTCAACGTGCTGGTGATCGCGGTCGCCCTGACCCTGCCGTTCGCCGGCATCACCCTGCTCGAGAACGTGCGCCCGATGTCGGAGCAGCTCTCGGTTGATCCCGAGGTCAGCCTGTTCGTCAAGCCCGAGGCGACGCGCGAGCAGGCGCAGGCGATCGCGCCGCAGCTGCGCCAGATCCTGGCCGACAGCAAGGCGACGATCACCTTCATTCCGCGCGAGCGGGCGCTGGAAGAGCTGAAGGCGCGCAGCGGCCTGGCCGACGCGCTCGACACCCTGGGCGACAATCCCCTGCCCGACAGCTACGTGATGAAGCTGGCCGGCTCCTCGAACACGGCCGACGCCGCGCGCATCGACGCCGTGGTCGAGCAGCTGCACCAGCTGCCGCACGTGGACACGGTGCAGGTCGATTCGGCCTGGGTGAAACGCCTGGCCGCCCTGATGGGCATCCTGCGCTTGAGTCTCCTGCTGCTGGCGGTGACGCTGGGCGTGGTGGTGATCGCGGTGGTGTTCAACACGATCCGCCTGCAGGTGCTGACCCAGCGCGAGGAAATCGCGGTGTCGAAGCTGCTCGGCGCGACCGACAACTTCATCCACCGTCCCTTCTACTACACCGGCGCCCTGTTCGGCCTGTGCGCCGGCGCGCTGGCCCTGGCCGGCGTGGCGCTGGCCCTGCGGCCGCTGAACGGGGCGATCGCCGAGTTCGCGCGCCTGTATGCGTCGGAATTCCAGCTGGCCTTCCTCGGTCCGCTGGAACTGGCGGCCCTGCTGGCGATCAGCGCCGGCCTCGGCCTGATCGGCGCCATGCTGTCGGTGCAGCGCCACCTGGCGCGCCTGCACTGAGTTCGCGGCCTGATCCAGCCTTTCCGGGGGGGGCNNTGGGTCCGCCCGCGTCATTTTCCAGCCCTAGAGGCCGCTCGTCTTGTGCGCCTACTTCTCTTACCGAAGTAGGAATTTGCCTCGTAAGGCGCGGAACTCGGTGCTTCGTGCGCCAACTAACAGAAACAGGGTTTCGACAGCCCTTAGTCTGTGGCCTAACGCGATCCACAAGAGGCACACACTTGAGATAGCTCAATAGAAATGCCCCGTTTCACTCTACAGTAGAGCGGGCGCAATTAATGCTTCTAAGCAATACTTTGGCCAGACTTAAACGGGCCCCGCATTCTGGGGGTTCGCTAGCACTCACCCTTCGAGAGTGCTAATATATAACTCAAGTGAATGTAAATGGGTTCGCTTGCATCCGGATTCAAGCCGAAAAAATCAGCAGCGGGAATCGTCCCCTGCATGAGATGCAGCACAAAACACTCTACGAGGAAAAGATAATGTCCGCACAATCCGCATTGGTACCAACCGGCAGCCGTGCTCTGGGACTTGGCTTCACCGGCAATCTCGGTAACATCGACGCGTATATCTCCGCGGTGAACCGGCTGCCGATGCTGTCCCACGAGGAAGAAGTCTCGCTGGCGACGCGGCTGCGGGAAAAGAATGATCTCGACGCCGCCCAGAAGCTGGTGCTCTCGCACCTGCGCCTGGTGGTCTCGATCGCGCGCGGCTACCTGGGCTACGGCCTGCCGCACGCCGACCTGATCCAGGAAGGCAACNNAGGCAACATCGGCCTGATGAAGGCCGTGAAGCGTTTCGACCCGAACCAGGGCGTGCGCCTGGTGTCGTACGCGATGCACTGGATCAAGGCCGAGATGCACGAGTACATCCTGAAGAACTGGCGCCTGGTGAAGGTCGCGACGACCAAGGCCCAGCGCAAGCTGTTCTTCAACCTG
>DOUW01000374.1:0-230 GCA_003520365.1 Massilia sp. | reverse complement strand
CCCGCCTCTCGGGCCGCGACATCGCCCTGGAAGCGCCGACCGACGACGAGGACGACAAGTTCTCGCCGATCGCCTACCTGTCCTCGGACCAGCAGGAGCCGACCAAGGTGCTGGAAGCCGAGCAGGTCACGCGCCTGCAGTCCGAAGGCCTGGAAACGGCCCTGGGCAAGCTCGACCCGCGTTCGCGCCGCATCGTCGAAGCGCGCTGGCTGGCCAACGACGACGGCTCG
>DOUW01000256.1 GCA_003520365.1 Massilia sp. | reverse complement strand
GCGCAGTCGAGCGTGGCGCCGCGCGAGCGGGCGGACAACATCCGCGGCGCGTTCGACGTCGCCGACGCTGCGCTCGGGCTGGTCGCTGGCCGCCACGTCGGCGTCGTCGACGACGTCATGACCAGCGGGCACACACTGAACGAAGTCGCCGCCACGCTCAAGCGTGCCGGCGCGGCGCGCGTGTCGAACCTGGTGTTCGCGCGCACGCCGCCACATTGATCATTGAAGGAGAAGTTCTTGTTTCACGTCGTCCTGGTCGAACCCGAAATCCCGCCCAACACGGGCAACGTCATCCGCCTGTGCGCCAACACCGGCGTGCAACTGCACCTGATCGAACCGCTCGGCTTTCCGCTGGACGACGCCAAGATGCGCCGCGCCGGGCTGGATTACCACGACTACGCAACCATGAAGGTGCACAAGAACTGGGAGGCCTTCCTGCTCGAGGCCCAACCCGACCCGGCGCGCATGTTCGCGCTGACGACGCACGGCTCCTCGCCCTTTGCGCAGGCCGCCTTCCAGCCGGGCGACGTGTTCGTGTTCGGCGCCGAATCGCGCGGCCTGGACCCGGCGCTGCGCGAACGCTTCCCGCCAGCCCAGCGCATCCGCCTGCCGATGATGCCGGATAACCGCAGCCTGAACCTGTCGAACACGGTGGCGGTGGTGGTGTACGAGGCGTGGCGCCAGAACGGGTATGCGGGCGGGGCCTGAACAAACAGGGACGGTTCGCGGTTGGCATCAACAGTAACAAGCCTCCATATATTTACCGATTACAATATCGGACCGCATTTCCCAGGATCGTCATGCCGACCCCGATCGCTTCCCGTCTGAACAAGGCCTTCGCTGGCCTGGTGACCAGTATCATGCTGTTCGCATCGCAGGCTGCCTGCGCCGCGGGACCGGCACCTGCGCCGGTGCGGGTCGGGCTCGATGCCGAGTTCGGCCTGGACAACAGCACCTCGGCCCAGGCGGTGGAACTGGGCCTGCGCAGCGCCATCGGCGAGATCAACCGCGCCGGCGGCGTGCTGGGCGGCCGGCCGGTTGAGCTGGTCACGAAGGACCACCGTTCGATGCCGGCCCGCGGCATCCGCAATCTCGAGGAATTCGCGCGCATGCCGGACCTGGTGGCCGTGTTCGGCGGCAGGTTCAGCCCGGTGATCATCGAGCAGCTGCCGACCCTGAAAGCAACGAAGACGCTGTTCCTGGCGACGTGGTCCTCGGCAGACATGATCGTCGACAACGGCATGCACCCGAATTACGTCTATCGCCTGTCGCTGCGCGACAGCCTGGCCATGCCCAAGCTGCTCGACACCGCGCGCAAGCGCGGCCTGCACCGTGTCGGGCTGCTGCTGACGAATACCTCCTGGGGCCGCAGCAACCTGGCCGCGGCCGAGAAGTTTACCGCGACCAACAAGGACATCCGCATCGTGCAGACCGCCTGGTACAACTGGCGCGACCAGACCCTGGTGGCCAGGTACCAGGCCTTGCGCAATGCCGGCGCCCAGGCGATCGTGCTGGTCGCCAACGACGACGAAGCCGCCGTCCTGGTGCGCGAGGTGGCCGCCTTGCCGCAGGCCGAGCGGCTGCCGATCCTGAGCCATTGGGGCGTGACGGGCGGCGAGTTCACCCGGCAGGCGGGACCGGCCCTGCACCAGGTCGACTTTTCCGTGATCCAGACTTTTTCCTTCTTCCAGGCCGACAAGCAACGGCTGGCGCGCTTCATGGCCGCCGCCGCCGCGGTGTCGCCGATCCGCAGGATCGAGGACATCGAGGGGCCGGTAGGCGTGGCCCACGCCTACGACCTGATGCACATCCTGGCCAAGGCCATCGACCTGGCCGGCAGCACCGACCGGAAAGCGGTGCGCGACGCGCTGGAAAAGGTGCGCGAATATCGCGGCCTGATCAAGACCTACGCGCCGCCGTTCACGCCCACGCGCCACGAGGCGCTGAGCGCGCGCGAACTCCTGATCGCCCGCTACCGCAAGGACGGCGTGCTGGTGCCGAGCGCCGACTGACATGGTGTCGCCGCCACTCCAGTCGGGCAGCCTGACGCGGCGCTTTGCGATCGCTTCCGCCATCCTGACTGCCGTGGCGGTCCTGCTGGTGGCCGCCGCCTCGCTCTGGCTGGTCAACCGCCAGCATGCCTCCGCGGTGGCGCTGCTGCGCCAGAGCGAAACCGCGTTCAACGCGAGGACGGTCAGCAATTCCCTCGCCACTCTGTCCTCGCGCATCAAGGACGTGGCCGACAGTCCCATCCTGGCAACCGGCCTGGTCGACAGCGCGGGGCGGGAAACCTATCTGGAACCTTTCCTGAACAGCCTGCGCCAGATCAACGGCATTCCGGTCCAGGTCTTGTTCACCGATTTCGAAGGCAAGCCGATCTCGGGCAACGGCCTGGAACGTTTCGACGCCGGCCAGCTCGACTGGCTGCGCGCGCGCATCGACCAGGGCGTGGAGACGACGGCGATCTTCGACCGCCCCCAGGGCCCCGAACTGGTCGGCGTGCGCCTGCTGCGCTATTCGCGCACGAATACGCCGGAAGGCGCCCTGGTGTACAAGATCGGGCTGCGCGACCTGCGTCCCGCGCCCTCGACCATCCTGGCCTGGAACGGCCAGGGCCGGACCCAGGACGGGAGCGCCAGCCTCGCGGTGCCGGTGCGGGCGCCGGGCGAGTTCGCCCATCTCGGCCTGACCCTGGAAACCGACCCCGCCGCCTTCCGCGACGAGCTGGAAACGCCCTGGCCGCAATACAGCCTGATCGGCGGCGTCGCGGCGCTGCTGGCGCTCCTGGTGTTCCTGCTCGGCTCGCGCCTGTCGCTCGGCCTGACCCAGGACCTGCGCAAGCTGGAGCAGTTCGCCGGCAAGCTCGGCGAGGAAGGGATCGGCGAACTGCGCGCGGAACTGGCGGGCAGCAGCGAAACGATCACCCTGGCGCGCGCCATCAACCGCATGCTCGACGGCCTGCACCGGCAGCAGGAACGCCTGGAACGCGAGCACCAGCGCAAGGACGAATTCCTGGCCATGCTCGCCCATGAGCTGCGCAATCCGTTGGCGCCGATCAGCAGCGCCGCCCAGCTGCTGCGCGTGCTGTTTGCCGACGTGCCCCGCATCAAGGAGATCAGCGGCGTGATCGGCCGCCAGGTGACGCACATGACGCACCTGGTCGACGACCTGCTCGACGTCTCGCGCGTCACGCGCGGGCTGGTCACGATCAACCAGAGCAGCGTCGAACTGGGCGCCGTGCTGCGCGAAGCGGTGGAGCAGATCAAGCCCGTGATCGACGCCAGGAAGCACCGCCTGGCGCTGGACATCGCGGCGCAGCCGATGACGGTGTGCGGCGACCGCACCCGCCTGGTGCAAGTGGCGGCCAACCTGCTCAACAACGCGGCGAAGTACACGCCCGATGGCGGCGAATTGCATGTCTCCCTGCAGCGGCACGACGACGTGGCGGTGCTGCAGGTGCGCGACAACGGCATCGGCATCGGCGCCGATTTGCTGCCGGTCGTGTTCGACCTGTTCACCCAGGCGCAGCGCACGCCGGACCGCGCCCAGGGCGGCCTGGGGCTGGGCCTGGCCCTGGTCAAAAAGCTGGTCGAGCTGCACCACGGCAGCGTCGAGGCGCACAGCGCGGGGCTCGGCCACGGCAGCAGCTTCACCGTGCGCCTGCCATTATTGCCTGCGCAGCAAGCCGCGGGCACGGCGCCGGCAGCCTCGGACTCTCCCACCGATACCCGCTCCAGGCGCATCCTGGTGGTCGACGACAACGTCGACGCGGCGCGCACCCTCGGCCTGCTGCTCGAGAGCGCCGGACACGCGGTGACGATCGAGCATTCGGCGCAGGCGGCGCTGGCGCGCTCCGAACACGACCGGTTCGAGGTCATCCTGCTCGATATCGGCTTTCCCGCCCTGAG
>DOUW01000331.1 GCA_003520365.1 Massilia sp. | reverse complement strand
CCTCGTCCATCAATGCGGTCAGGCGCGCGTCCTGGAACACCAGCCACCATTCGCCGCGCGGCTGCTGCTCGGCCGGGCGGGCCGGCTGCCAACGGCTGCCGTCGGGCGCCGTCTGCACGGCGCCTGCTTCCTTGAAGGCGGTCGGCACGGTCACCGCGGGTTGCTTGAAATCCGGCGCCGCGCAGGCACTCAGCAGCAGGGCCGCCATCAACGGGGCGATACCGCGTGCAATCATGGTGTTCATTGTGCGACTCCTTCCGCCTGCACGGCCGGGGCAGGCGCCGCGGCGGGTTGTTCGAAACGTTGGGCCAGCGTGCGCAGCAGGACGTAGAACAGCGGCGTGAGGAACAGGCCGAAGAAGGTCACGCCCAGCATGCCGGCGAACACGGCCACGCCCATCGCGTGACGCATCTCGGCGCCGGCGCCGCTGGAGAACACCAGGGGCAGCACGCCCATGATAAAGGCGATCGAGGTCATCAGGATCGGACGCAGGCGCAGGCGGGAGGCTTCCAGCGCGGCTGCCACGATGCTGCGGCCGTGGTGTTCGAGTTCGCGGGCGAACTCCACGATCAGGATCGCGTTCTTCGACGCCAGCCCGACCAGCACGAACAGCGCGATCTGGGTGAAGATGTTGTTGTCGCCGCCGGTCAGCTTCACGCCCAGCAGTGCGCACAGGATCGACATCGGCACGATCAGGATCACCGCNNCGGCAGGGTCCAGCTTTCGTACTGGGCGGCCAGCACCAGGAACACCAGCAGCACGCACAGCGGGAAGACGTAGATCATGGTGTTCCCCGACAGGATGTCCTGGTAAGTCAGGTCGGTCCACTCGTAGGCGATCCCCTTCGGCAGCGTCTCCTTCGCGATCTGCTCGAAAATAGCCTGTGCCTGGCCCGAGGAGACGCCGGGCGCCGGGCCGCCGTTCATGTCGGCCGAGACGTAGGCGTTATAGCGCTGCACGCGGTCCGGGCCATAGCTGTCCTTCACCTGCATCAGCGAGGACAGCGGGATCATCTCGCCGCTGCTGCTCCTCACCTTGAGTTGGGCGATCTGCTCGGGCTGCGAGCGGAACTGGGCATCGGCCTGCACCCGCACCTGGTAGGTCCGGCCGAACTGGTTGAAGTCGTTCACGTAGAGCGAACCGAGGTTCACCTGCAGGGTCTGGTAAATGGTCTGCAGCGGCACGCCGAGCTGCTTGGCTTTCACGCGGTCGATGTCGGCGAACAGCTGCGGCACGTTGATCTGGTAGCTCGAGAACACGCCTTGCAAACGCGGGTCGGCCCAGGCTTTCGCCTGCATCGCCTGGGTCGCCTTGTACAGCGCGTCGTAGCCCAGGTTGCCGCGGTCTTCCAGCATCATCTTGAAGCCGCCGGTGGTGCCGAGGCCATTCACCGGGGGCGGCGGCAGCACCATCACGAAGGCGTCTTCGACCGCGCCCATGCGCGCGTTGATCGCGGCGGCGATGCCTGCGGCCGACTGCTCCTCGCCCTTGCGCTCGTTGAAGGGCTTCAGGGTGAAGAAGACGATGCCCGCGTTCGGCGCATTGGTGAAACCGTTGATCGACAGGCCGGGGAAGGCAACCGAGGACTCCACGCCCGGGATCTCGGCGGCGATGTCCGACATCTTGCGGATCACGGCATCGGTGCGGTCGAGCGAGGCGGCGTCCGGCAGCTGGGCGAAGCCGATCAGGTAAGCCTTGTCCTGCTGCGGCACGAAGCCCGGCGGCACCACCTTGAACATGAAGGCGGCGGCCACGCCCAGCACCGCATACACCGCCAGCGAAACGGTCTTGCGGCGCAGGACGCCCTGCACGCCGCCTTCGTAGCGGTGCGAGGCGCGCCCGAAGAAGCGGTTGAAGGCGGCGAAGAAGCGGCCGAACAGCTTGTCCATGATGCGGGTCAGGCGGTCCTTCGGCGCGTCGTGCGCCTTCAGCAGCGCGCTTGAGAGCGACGGCGCCAGCGTCAGCGACACGAAGGCCGAGATCACGGTCGAAATGGCGATGGTCAGCGCGAACTGGCGGTAGAACTGGCCGGTCAGGCCCGAGACAAAGGCGATCGGCACGAACACCGCGCACAGCACCAGGGCAATCGCCACGATCGGGCCGCTGACTTCCCTCATCGCCTGGATCGTCGCGTCGTGCGGCGACAAGCCATTCGTGATGTTGCGCTCGACGTTCTCGACGACCACGATGGCGTCGTCGACCACGATGCCGATCGCCAGCACCAGGCCGAACAGGGACAAGGTGTTGATCGAGAAGCCGAACATCAGCATCACGGCAAAGGTGCCGACCACCGACACCGGCACCGCCAGCAACGGAATGATCGAGGCGCGCCAGCTTTGCAGGAAGACGATCACGACGATCGCCACCAGCACCACGGCTTCGAGCAGGGTGTGGATGACGGAGTCGATCGACTCGCGCACGAATTGGGTCGGGTCGTACACAATGCTGTATTCGACGCCTTCCGGGAAATCTTCCGACAGCTCGGCCATGGCCGCGCGCACGTCGGTGGACAGCTGCAGCGCGTTGGCGTTCGGCGCTTCGAAAATCGGGATCGCCACCGCCGACTTGTTGTCCAGCAGCGCGCGCAGGGCATACGAGTTCGAGCCCATCTCCAGGCGCGCCACGTCCTTCAGCAAGGTGGTGGCGCCGTCGGCATTCGTCTTGACGACGATGTCGCCGAACTCCTCGACGGTCGACAGGCGGCCCTGGGTGTTCACGGTCAGCTGGAACTCGGCGTCTTTCGCCGGGCCCTGGCCGATGACGCCGGCCGCGACCTGCACGTTCTGCTCGCGGATGGCGTCGACCACGTCGCCGGCGGTGAGATTACGCGCGGCCACCTTCTGCGGATCGAGCCAGACCCGCATCGCGTAGTCGCCCGAACCGAACAGCTGCACCTCGCCCATGCCATGGATGCGCGCCAGGCGGTCCTTGATGTTCAGGGTTGCGTAGTTGCGCAGATAGAGGTCGTCATAGCGGCCGCTCGGCGACTTCAGGTGCACCACCATGGTCAAATTCGGCGAGCTTTTCACGGTGGTCACGCCGATCTGGCGCACCTCCTCGGGCAGGCGCGGCAGCGCGCGCTGGACGCGGTTCTGCACCTGCGTCTCGGCCTGCTCGACGTCGGTGCCGATGGCGAAGGTAATCGTCAGCATCAGCGCGCCGTCCGACGTGTTTTGCGAGGACATGTAGAGCATGTTCTCGACGCCGTTGATCTGCTCTTCCAGCGGCGCGGCCACGGTCTCGGCGATCACCTGGGGATTGGCGCCCGGGTACTGGGCGCGCACCACCACCGAAGGCGGCACCACGTCCGGGTACTCGGACACCGGCAGCTTGAGGATCGAGATCAGGCCACCGACGAAGACCAGCACCGACAGCACGGCCGCGAAGATCGGCTTGTCGACAAAGAAGCGGGAGAAATTCATGGTCTTACTCCTTGGCGCCTGCTTGTGCATTGGCCGCGAGCGCCAGCGGCGCGGATGCGGCGTCCATCGCCACCATCTGCGCCGCGATCGGCGCGCCGGGACGCACGCGCTGCAGGCCGTTGACGACGATCTTCTCGCGGCCCTTCAGGCCGGCGCGCACCACGCGCAAGCCATTGATGGTCGGCCCCAGCGTCACCGGGCGGTACTCGGCCTTGTTGTCGGCGCCGACCACGAACACGTACTTGCGGCTCTGGTCGGTGGCGACGGCGCGGTCCTGGATCAGGATCGCCTTGCGGCTGTCGGCCGCGCCCAGTTGGACCCGCGCGAACAGGCCCGGCGCCAGCGTGCGGTCGGCGTTGTCGAAAGCGGCGCGCATGCGCACGCTGCCGGTGCGGGCATCGAGCTGGTTGTCGACGAATTCGAGCTTGCCCTCGTGCGGGAAGCCCTCTTCGTTGGCCAGGCCGACGCGCACCGCGACCGGCGTGCCCTGCTGGGCTTTGGCGCCGACGCGCAGGTAGGTTTCCTCGTCGCCGTCGAAGCTGGCGTAGATGCGGTCGAGCGATACCACCGAGGTGAGCACGGCCGAGGCGTCGACCAGGTTGCCGAGGGTGATCTCGGCCTTCGAGACACGCCCGTCGATCGGCGAAGTCACGCGGGTATAGGCCAGGTTCAGGCGCGCTGCCTCGAGCTGGGCCTGGGCCGCGGCGGCATTCGCTTCCAGCTCCTTCTGCGCGGCCGCCGCTTCGTCGTATTCGCGTTTCGCGATCGCCTTGTCGGCCAGCAGACTCTCGGCGCGGGCCAGCTCGCGGCGGGCGAGCTCCAGCTTGGCGCGGGTCGATGCGGCATTCGCTTCGGCGCGGGCGGCTTCGGCCTGGTAGGGGCGCGGATCGATCACGAACAGGACCTCACCCTTCTTCACTTCGCTGCCCGGCTTGAAGTTCACCGCCGTGATGAAGCCGCTGACGCGCGAGCGGATCTCGACGCGTTCGATCGCTTCCAGGCGGCCCGAGAATTCCTGGGTTTCGGCGACTTGCCGTTCCAGCACCAGTGCGGCGGACACCGGCGGCGCGGCGGGCGCGCCGGCTTCGGCGGCTTTTCCCGTGGCATCGCCGCAGCCGGACAGCATCGCCGCGGCCAGGCCGGCCCCGGCCAGCGCCAGCACGGCCGGACCACGCTGCGAGCGTAGGGTCGACCGCCCCCCGGGGGGGGGGTGATGGACGGGTGTTCTTTTTTTTTTTTTTTTTTNNTGATGAACGGTTCTCATGTTTATTGCCTCTTATTGTTGAGAAAATGTAATTAATTAGGCGACACCCGTCCCTCCCGGCGACGCATCGTGAAAAAGCGCGAAGGAAAGCAGGTCCCGCCGCACCCGTGGGGTGCGTTGACCAGTTCAGCTAGTTGTGGAAAGAATCAGGTGGAAGAAGTCATCCGGGCGGCGCCTCCCCGTCCAGATCGGCGATGAAGCCGGCGATTTCGGTGAGGGCATGCGCCTTGCAGGCGCAATCGTTGCGTCCGCCCGGTTCGGTGAGCGGCGCCGGCAGCAGGCGGCGGACAGTGGCCCGCACGCCGAAGGTGGTCAGCTTGGCCCCGTAGGCCTCGGCTTCGTCGCGCAAGGGGTCGTCCTCGGCGGACAGGATCAGGGCCGGCGGCAGGTTGCGCAGCCGGCTCGATTGCAGGGGCGAAGCGTACGGGTGGGTACGGTCGGCCGCATGCGGCAGGTAGCCGCGGTAGCCGGCCGCGCAGGTGTCGGCCAGTTGTTCGCGGTCGGGACAATTCGGCATCTCGCGCATCGAGCAGGTCGACAGGCCCGGGTCGAGCATCGGCATCAGCAGGATCTGGCCGGCCAGCTTGGGCGTGCCGCGGTCGCGCGACATCAGCGCGCAGACGGCGGCCAGGTTGGCGCCGGCTTCGATGCCGGCCACCAGCATGCGCTTGCCGCTCCAGCCCAGTTTGGTCTTGTTCTTCTTGGCCCACAGCAGCACCGCATGGGCATCCTCGACCGCCGCCGGGAACGGGCGCACGGTTGCCAGCGTGTAGTTCGAGGCCAGGACGACCTGGGCATGGCTGGCGTCGGCCAGGTGGCGCAGGAAGCCATCGGCATCGTCCAGGTCGCCGGCCACGAAGCCGCCGCCGTGGAAGAACACGATCAGAGTGTCGCGTTTTGACGCCGGGCCGGCCGCGTACAGGCGCGCTTTCAGCGGCCCCTGTTCGCCGGCGGCTTCGAGTTCGCGCACGCGAACCGTATCGGTGGGATGCGCCGCACCAGCATTGGCGGCGCCCAGGTCGAACGGCGCGTTCATGGCTTCACCTCCTGCGCGGCGGCGAACAGTTGTGCGTTCGCAGCATTCTCGGGACAGACAGCGCACGCCACCGTATTGGCGAGCGCATGGATGCCGTGCGCCTCGGCGCCGGCGGCCTGTCCATAGGCGCCGCTGCCGACCGCCGCCGCCATGGCCAGCGTGCTGACCGCCAGCGCGATCGTTGCCACGATGCCGTCCCGATGTCTCATGTTCCGCTCCATTGATGATTACTTCAGCTCCCAATACGCACACTATAGACATCAACTACAATCTGATAAAGATCGCAATTTCGAATTGATTGTTCAGATTGGACGAACAATCAGCAAAAAACTAGGAAGGTTCCTGACCGCAGGAGGAAAAGATGAACAAGTTGCAGGCCATGGAAGTCTTCGTGCAGGTGGTCGATACCGGCAGCTTCACGCGCGCGGCCGAGATGCTGAGCATGCCCAAGGCCAGCGTCTCGACCATGGTGCAGGCGCTGGAAACGGCGCTGGCGGCCAAGCTGCTGCACCGCACCACGCGCCTCGTCACCGTCACTTCCGATGGCGCCGCCTATTACGAGCGCTGCATCCGCATCCTGTCCGACGTGCGCGACGCCGAGGAATCGCTCTCGCGCACCCGCCTGAACCCGAGCGGACGCCTGCGCGTCGACACCCCGACCGGCTTCTCGAGCGAAATCCTGGTGCCGGCCCTGCCCGCCTTCTTCGAACGCTACCCCGACATCAGGCTGGAGCTGGGCAGCACCGACCGCCCGGTCGACCTGATCGAGGAAGGCGTCGATTGCGCGGTGCGCGGCGGGCCCTTGTTCGACACCAGCCTGATCGCGCGCCGGGTCGGCGTGATCAATTTTGTCACCGCCGCCTCGCCCGACTACCTGGCCCGCTTCGGCGTTCCGCAGCATCCGAACGATTTGCTCCAGCACCGCTGCGTGAATTATTTCTCGGCCAAGAACGGCAAGGTCTACGACTGGGACTTCAACCGCGGCAGCGAGCGCATCGAGGTGCCGCTGCCGGGCCTGATCGCCCTGAACGACTCGAACGCCTACGTGCAGGCGGGGCTGGCCGGGCTGGGTGTCATCCAGATGACCGACTACCTGCTGCTGCGCCACATGCAGGAAGGCCGCATGGTGCAGCTGCTGCCCGACTGGGCCAGCAACCCCTTGCCGATCCACGTGGTCTACCCGCAGAACCGCCACCTGTCGGCCAAGGTGCGGGCCTTCGTCGAGTGGGTGTCCGAGCTGCTCGCGAACCATCCGCAGATGCGCCTGGGCGCGCGTCCGGCCTTTGCGCAGGAAGCGCAGGCGGCGTGATGCCGTCGACTTGAAAATACGGCGCGGCCCGGGTGTAGAATTTCCCCATAAAACCATCACCGGGAGACCCTCATGACCAGCGCCGCGCAGCCCCGCAATATCCACACCCTGCTCGAGATCTACAGCGAAAGCCACCGCAACCCGACCAATGAGCTGATCCATTTCGTGTGCGTGCCGGTGATCGTGTTCTCGCTGCTGGGCATCCTGTGGGCGGTCCACCCGGTGCTGGCGCTCGCCGCGGTCCTTGCTGCCATGTGGTACTACTTCCAGCTCTCGCGCCCCTTCGCCTGGGGCATGCTGGCAATGTCGGCCGCGATGCTGGCGATCCTGGCCGCGATGCCGCCGATGACCGTGCTGCCGCTGTCGATCGCGGTGTTCGTGGTGGCCTGGATCGGCCAGTTCATCGGCCACAAGATCGAAGGCAAGAAGCCGTCCTTCTTCGACGACCTGCGTTTCCTCCTGATCGGGCCGCTGTTCGTGCTGGGTTTCCTGTACCGCCGCCTGAATTTGGCGTACTAAGCCGGCGTACCGACAGGAAGCGGGCGCGCGCCGCCCCTTGCTGGCAAGGAGTAGGCTTCAAGCATAAGATCACCTGTTGGAGCCTGCCATGAAAACCACGCTTCCCCTCGCCGCCCTTCTCGCTGCCGGCCTGCTGGCCGGCTGCGCCACGCCGCCGCCCTCCGGCAGCGTCTACCGGTATGGCCAGACCCAGAACGAGCAGGTCGTGCGCATGGGCACGGTCGAGTCGGTCCGGAATGTCACCATCGTCAACCCGGAATCGGGCGTAGGCACCATGGGCGGCGCGGCCCTCGGCGGCATCGGCGGCGCGCAGATCGGCAGCGG
>DOUW01000330.1 GCA_003520365.1 Massilia sp. | reverse complement strand
CCCACGTCTGCTGGGCCCTGCTGGCCGGCGGCCAGACGGCCGCGGTCGACGACGGCGAACCGAGCGGCACCGCCGGACGCCCGATGCTCGACGTGCTGCGCCACCAGGACCTGGAAGGCGTGCTGGCCACGGTGGTGCGCTACTTCGGCGGCGTCAAGCTCGGCGCCGGCGGCCTGGTCCGCGCCTACACCGACAGCGTTGCCCAGGCCCTGCTGCAGGCCGAGAAGGTCGCGATCGTGCGCAAGACCATCCTGCGCTGCAGCGCGCCCTACCCGCTCGAAGGCCTGGTGCGGCGCGAGATCGACGCTGCCGGCGCCGTCCTGCTGGACGTCGCCCACAGCGAGGAGGTGACCTTTTCCTTCAGCCTGCCCAAACAGGCGGCCGGCGCCTTCAGCGCGCGCCTGAACGAAGCCGGCCACGGGCGCATCGCCTGGCTGCGCGACGACGAGGCCTGACCCGCACGGGCTGCACACCGCGCGCCATCATCGCATCGCATACCAGACATCACGACACGAAAGCTGACTGGGCGCGGGCGAACCGCTATAGTGGCCGACCACCTTCGACCGCATCCGGCGTGTCGCGGGCCACACCGCACCTGTAAAGACACCCTATTTTGATCAAGAAAAGCCTGTTCCCACTGGCCCTGGGCGGATTCGGCATTGGCATGACCGAATTCGTCATGATGGGCATCCTCCCCGACATCGCCACCGGCCTGCACATCAGCATTCCCCAGGCCGGCTACCTGATTTCCGCCTATGCGCTGGGCGTCGTGGTCGGCGCGCCGACCCTGGTCGCGCTGATGGCCGGCCGCCCGCCGCGCAGCGTGCTGATTTGGTTCATGCTGATGTTCGCCGCCTTCAACTCCCTGTCGGCGCTGGCGCCCAACTTCGGCATGATGATGGCCTCGCGCTTCCTGGCCGGCCTGCCGCACGGCGCCTTCTTCGGCGTCGGCGCGGTGGTCGCCAGCCGCCTGGCCGATCCCGGCAAGGTCGCCGCCGCGCTGGCAACCATGTTCACCGGCCTGACCCTGGCCAACGTGCTGGGCGTGCCCTTCGGCACCTGGCTCGGCCACAACCTGAGCTGGCGCCTGGTGTTCCTGATCGTCGCCGCGATCGGCCTGGCCACCGCCTTCAGCCTGAAGCAACTAGTGCCCTTCTTCGAAGCGACGCCGAGCGCCGGCCTGAGGAAGGACCTCAAGATCTTCCGCAAGCCGGCCCTGTGGCTGGCCCTGGGCATCACCTCGATCGGCACCGGCGGCTTCTTCGCCTGGTTCAGCTACATCGCGCCGCTGCTGACCGAGGTCGCGCATTTCGCGCCCGGCCAGATCCCGCTGATCATGACGGTGGTCGGCGTGGGCATGACGGTCGGGGTGACGCTGGGCGGACGCCTGGCCGACCGCTTCGCGCCGCTACGCGCGGTAGCCCTGCTGCTGGCGAGCATGACGATCCTGCTTCTGCTGAACGGCCTGCTGGCCAATTCGCAGCCGGCCATGCTGGTGCTGGCCTTTGCCACCGGCGCCAACGCGCTGGCGCTGGGCCCGCCGATCCAGATGCTGTTGATCGGCCACTCGCGCGAAGCCGAGATGCTCGGCTCCTCGCTCGGCCAGTCGGGCTTCAATATCGGCAATGCGCTGGGCGCCTTCCTCGGAGGTATTCCGCTGACGCTGGGCTATTCCTATGCGTCGCCGCAGTGGGTGGCTGCCGGCCTGGCGGTGATCGGGGTCGTCCTGTCGCTGTGGATGCTGTCGGCCGGCGGCCGCGCTCAGGCGGCCCTGCGCGCCCGATAGGCGAAGCCGGCCGCACAGAGGCCGGCCAGCAGCAGTGCCAGCGCGCCGGGCTCGGGCACCTCGGCGTGCCCGCCGCCGCCCCCGCTACCAGGCGGCAGGCTGAAGCCGGGCACGTCGACCGGCGGGAAGTAATGATTCGCATTGACCTGGATCGTCGAATTCCAGGTATCGACGATCACGTTGCCGTTGATGACGCCCCAGTTGGCGTTGACGGTCGCATACGGCGCCAGCACGCTGCCGATCACGCCTTTCACGTTGACGTTCTTCGCCTCATGGAAGTTGAACAGCACGTTGTAGGCGCTCAGCGGCTCGAAACTGACGCCACCGTCGTTGAAGGTGCCGAGGTCGCCGCTGATGTTGAAGATCAGGGTCTGGCCCGCCGTCAGCTTCTCCAGCGTCCAGCTGCTCGAGGTGCGGAACAGGTCGGCCGACACGTTGAAGACATCCACGCCGCCGTTGCCGCTGCCGCTCACCTTTACCCCGCTCCACAACGGAGCGACGACACCGGTCGCATCGAGGTCGGCGATGGTGCGCGTCAGCGACTTGTAGTATTGCTCGGCCGCGGCGAAGTCGACCGGATTGGCCGGCAAGGCCGTCGGCGTCGCCGCCCATTGCATGCTCGTGGTCCCGCCGACATACACGCCGCCGTGGTTGATCGACCCGCTGGTCACGCTCAGATTCCCGCCCGCGACCACCGCGTATTGCCCGAAGGCCGGACGGTTGTTGGCGTTGATGGAATAGCTCGACACCGTCACGTTGCCGCCCGCGACCACCGCCCCTTCGACGTCGCTCGAGGTCGCCGTGACATCGCGGATAGCGTACAGGTTGGCGCCGCCGATCATGCTGCCCAGGTCGATGACACCGGCCTGCGCCGCACTGCCCAGGCTGAGTGAGAGAAGACTCAAGGCAAGCTTGGCAGCACGCATGGTGAATTCCTGTAGGAAATTTGTATTTCCAAATAATATCACCAAAAAGTTGACGTAGATCATCACCTCCCGCTATTTCATATCGCCGCGTTAAGGCGCGAATGTCGGCTCTAGCGCCCTTCCCTCTCGATCCACCGCGACAGCAATTCCATCGGCAACGGAAACACGATCGTCGAGCTCTTGTCGCCGGCAATGGTCGACAGGGTCTGCAGGTAGCGCAGCTGCATGGCCCCCTTCTCGCGCGCCAGCACCTCGGCCGCCTGCATCAGTTTTTCCGAGGCCTGCAGTTCGCCCTCGGCGTGGATCACCTTGGCGCGCCGCTCGCGTTCGGCCTCGGCCTGGCGGGCGATCGCGCGCACCATCGATTCGTCCAGGTCGACGTGCTTGATCTCGACGTTCGCCACCTTGATGCCCCAGGCATCGGTCTGGGCGTCGAGCACCTGCTGGATGTCGATGTTCAGGCGCTCGCGCTCGGCCAGCATGTCG
>DOUW01000336.1 GCA_003520365.1 Massilia sp. | reverse complement strand
GATGGCGCCGGATGCTCGATGGCGAGAAGATTACTTCTGCCGATCAGTTACTCCGCCTTGCGATCGGGCTCATCCACAACGAACGGTGACAGCGCCTTTTTATTTTCCGCGGTGTGGCGGCGGTTGTATCGAAAAGTAAAAAAACGGCCCCGGCTGTAACGGCCGGCCCGGCAGCCGCTAGAATGGCCCGACAACACATAACATCGGCCGTGCCGCCCAGGCGTGCGGTCCTATAAAAAATACAAGAGATGAAGACGCTGAACCCGCGCCTGCGTCGCCCTGACGGGCGCGGCGTGTACGCCTCCCCCGGCATTCGCCGGGGCGCCGCCGCTTCCCTGGACACCTGTTCGCCGCCGGCCTGTCGCGCCGGCGCCACCGCCATTCGCCATGCGCCCGCCGCCGCGCGGACGCCGCATCGCAGCACATTGAACCCTGGGACCTGGCTTACCGGCCGCGTCCCGTTTTTTCGTGGCCACGCGCCGCTTTTTCAGCAATCGAGGACTTTCCTGTGAAACGTACCCTTCTGAGCACCCTGACCCTGTCCGTGCTGGCGGCTTTCGCCCATGCCGGCGACACCCCAAGCGCCACCGCCCAAACGGGCGCGCCGATCTCCGGGATCGACGTCCAGTACATCGACACCTCGGTGCGTCCGCAGGACGACTTCTTCACTTACCTGAACGGCAAGTGGCTGAAATCGACCGAGATCCCGGCCGACAAGGCCAGCTGGGGCACCTTCATGCAGCTGCGCGACGACGCCCAGGCCCACCTGCGCGAGATCATCGAGGCCGCGCAGAAGGACACGGGCAAGAAGGCCGGCACCGACGAGCAGAAGATCGGCGACCTGTACGCCAGCTTCATGGATGAAGCCAAACTAGAAACCCTGGGCGTGAAGCCGCTGGCGAGCGAGCTGCAGCGCATCCGTACCCTGAAGGACAAGAAGGGCGTGCCGAACCTGGTCGCCCACCTGTCGAAGATCGGCGTGGCGACCCCGTACGGCATCCGCGTCGGCCAGGATGCGCGCGCCTCGACCAAGTACGCGACCTACATCGGCCAGAGCGGCCTGGGCATGCCGGACCGCGACTACTACCTGAAGCTCGACGACAAGCGCATGGCGGAAACCCGCGCCAAGTACGAAGCGCACGTGGCCCAGATCCTGGGCCTGGCCGGCGAGAAGAACGCCGCCGAGCAGGCCAAGGCCATCGTTGCCTTCGAAACCGAACTGGCGAAGGTGCAGTGGACCAAGGTCGAGAACCGCGACCCGGTCAAGCGCTACAACAAGATGAGCGTGGCCGAGCTGGGCAAGCTGACCCCGGGCTACGACTGGAACGCGGCGCTGGCCGCAAGCGGCGTGGGCAACAAGCTGGACTACGTCATCGTCGCCCAGCCGAGCTACCTGACCGGCTTCAACGAGGTGCTGGCCAAGACCGACCTGGCGACCCTGAAGTCCTACTTCGAATGGCAGCTGCTGCGCGAATACTCGCCTTACCTGTCGAAGGCCTTTGTCGACGCCAACTTCGCCTTCTACGGCACCGTGCTGACCGGCGTCACCGAGAACCGTCCGCGCTGGAAGTCGGGCGTGTCGCTGGTCGAAGGCGCGCTGGGCGAAGCCGCCGGCAAGCTGTACGTGGCCAAGTACTTCCCGGCCGAGCGCAAGGCGCGCATGGAAGAGCTGGTCAAGAATGTCACCGCCGCCTACAAGGAAAGCATCGACCAGCTCGACTGGATGACCCCGGCCACCAAGGTCGAAGCCCAGGCCAAGCTGGCCAAGTTCGTGCCGAAGGTCGGCTACCCGAACAAGTGGCGCGACTACTCGAAGCTGGCGATCCGCTCCGACGACCTGGTCGGCAACGTGAAGCGCGCTTCCGAGTTCGCCTACAACCGCAACATCACCAAGCTGGGTAAGCCGATCGACCGCGAAGAATGGGGCATGACGCCGCAGACGGTGAACGCCTACTACAGCAGCTCGATGAACGAGATCGTGTTCCCGGCCGCGATCCTGCAGCCGCCGTTCTTCGACATGCGCGCCGACGACGCGGTGAACTACGGCGCGATCGGCGCCGTGATCGGCCACGAGATCGGCCACGGCTTCGACGACAAGGGCAGCCAGTCCGACGGCGAAGGCAATTTGCGCAACTGGTGGACCAAGGAAGACCGCGACGCCTTCCAGAAGCGCACCGACATGCTGGTCAAGCAATACAACGGCTACAGCCCGCTGCCTGGCTACAACGTCAACGGCGAACTGACCCTGGGCGAGAACATCGGCGACAACTCGGGCCTGGCCATCGCCTATAAAGCCTACAAGATCTCGCTGAAGGGCAAGCCTGCGCCGGTGATCGACGGCCTGACCGGCGACCAGCGCTTCTTCATGGGCTTCGGCCAGGTGTGGCGTTCGAAGATGCGCGAAGCGCAACAGATCGTGCAGGTGAAAACCGACCCGCATTCGCCGGGCCAGTTCCGCGCCAACGGCACCGTCATGAACCACCCGGCCTTCTACGAAGCGTTCGGCGTGAAAGAAGGCGACAAAATGTACCTGGCGCCGAAAGATCGCGTCTCGATCTGGTAAAGTCTTCCAGCTGATCATGCAGAAAGCCCGTATCTACGGGACGTATGCATATCTGACCTGACGGAAAAAACGGCCGGCGCCCCACAGGGCGCCGGCCGATCTCATTCAAAAACAGTGGAGAGACAGATGAAAAAACACATGCTCAGCGCCCTGACGCTGGCCCTGATCGCCGGCTTTGCCCAAGCTGAAGGCGCCGCGGGTGCCGCGGGTGCTGCCGGCGCTGCCGCCAAGACCGCGAAAGCGCCGGTGCTGTCGGCCGGCATCGCCACCGAATACATCGAACCGTCCGTGCGCCCGCAGGACGATTTCTTCGAATACCTGAACGGCAAGTGGCTCAAAACCGTCGAGATTCCGGCAGACAAGTCGAGCTGGGGCTCGTTCATGAAGCTGCGCGACGACACCCTGCCGCAGCTGCGCGCGATCATCGAGCGTGCCGCCGCCGACAAGAACGCCGCCGCCGGCAGCGAGACGCAAAAGATCGGCGACTTCTACGCCAGCTTCATGGATGAAGCGAAGCTCGAGCAACTGGGCATCACTCCGCTGAACGCCGAGCTGGCGAAGATCGCCGCGATCAAGGACAAATCCGAACTGCCGGCTGTGCTGGCGCGCATGGTCAAGCTGGGCCTGGAAGTGCCGGTGGTGTTCTACATCCACCAGGACGCCAAGGACTCGACCAAGTACGTCGCCGACCTGTACCAGGCCGGCCTGGGCATGCCGGACCGCGACTACTACCTGAAATCGGACGACGCCAAGCTGGCCGACGCGCGCGCCAAGTACCAGCAGCACATGGAAAAGATGCTGACGATGGCCGGCGACAAGAACGCCGCCGCCAATGCCAAGGCCGTCCTCGACTTCGAGACCGAGATCGCGCGCGTGCAGTGGACCAAGGTCGAGAACCGCGACCCGGTCAAGACCTACAACAAGGTCGAACTGGCCAAGCTGGCCGACGTGGCGCCGGGCTTCGACTGGAAAGCCTGGCTGGACGGCGCCGGCATCGCCGCCAAGGCCTCCTACGTCATCGTCAGCCAGCCGACCTACCTGAAGGGCTTTGCCGAGGTCGCGGGCAAGACCCCGCTCGAGACCTGGAAGGCCTACCTGCAGATGCACCTGATCGACGCCTACGGCAGCTACCTGTCGAAGAACTTCGCCGAGCAGCGCTTCGCCTTCTACGGCACCACCCTGTCGGGCGCGCCGCAGCAGGAACCGCGCTGGAAGCGCGGTGTCGGCGCGGTCGAGCGCGGCCTGGGCGAAGCGGTCGGCAAGCTGTACGTGGCCGAGCACTTCCCGGCCGAGCGCAAGGCGCGCATGGAAAAGTTGGTCGCGAACCTGCTGGCCGCCTACAAGGAGTCGATCGACACCCTCGACTGGATGAGCCCGGCAACCAAGAAGGAAGCCCAAGCCAAGCTGGCCAAGTTCACTCCGAAGATCGGCTACCCGAACAAGTGGAAGGACTATTCGGCCCTCACCGTCAAGCGTGACGACCTGGTCGGCAACGTGATGCGCGCGCGCGAAGTCGAGTACAACCGCGAGCTGAACAAGCTGGGCAAGCCGATCGACCGCGACGAGTGGGGCATGACGCCGCAGACCGTGAACGCCTACTACAACCCGGAACTGAACGAGATCGTGTTCCCGGCCTCGATCCTGCAGCCGCCGTTCTTCGACGCCAACGCGGATGACGCGGTCAACTACGGCGGCATCGGCGCCGTGATCGGCCACGAGATCAGCCACGGCTTCGACGACCAGGGCGCCCAGTACGACGGCGACGGCAACCTGCGCGACTGGTGGAGCCCGTCGGACCACAAGAACTTCAAGGCCAAGACCAAGATGCTGGTCGAGCAGTACAGCGCCTACAGCCCGCTGCCCGGCTACCACGTCAACGGCGAACTGACCCTGGGCGAGAACATCGCCGACAACTCGGGTCTCGCCATCGCTGCGAAAGCCTACAAGATCTCGCTGAAAGGCAAGAAGGCGCCGGTGATCAACGGCCTGACTGGCGAACAGCGCCTGTACATGGGCTGGGCCCAGGTGTGGCGCTCGAAGATGCGCGAGCCGGCCCAGATCGCCCAGGTGAAGACCGACCCGCACTCGCCGGGCCAGTTCCGCGCCAACGGCACCCTGAAGAACCAGCCGGGCTTCTACGAAGCCTTCAAGGTCAAGCAGGGCGACAAGATGTACCTGGCGCCGAAGGAGCGCGTCATCATCTGGTAAATACGCCGCCCCCCGGCCGCAAGACCGCCCCGCGCAAGCCGGGCGGTTTTTTCTTTCCGCATCGCATCATTTTCGTGGTGGATGCGGAACAAAACCGCGCACGATTGAATCGCCAAAGCGCACCAGCCCGCTCGTGCGTTATGATTTTTTTAACGGAACAACACGGATGCTGCGATGCAAAACGAAGACGAGGTGCGCAGGCGTATCGCCCTGCTGCGCTTCCTGATGATTTTTGGCGTGGTCCTGCTGCATACGCCACCTTACGTGCCGATCAAGGAAGTGGGCGCAGGCGCTTTCGACCTGTTCAAGGCCTTCTTCCAGAATGCCGTGTTCCGCACCACGGTGCCGGTGCTGACCGCGATCTCGGGCTACCTGCTGTTTCGCTCGACGCTCGACCGCCAGCCCGGCAAGCTGGCGCTGAAAAAATTCAGCACCATCGTCGTGCCTTTCCTGTTCTTCAATTTGCTGCTGCTGGGCGCGGCCGACTTCCTCGAGAACGGCCTGCACCTGCGGCTGGGCGAGGACATGGTGCCGGACGATCCGCGCGGCTGGGCGAACGCCGCCTTCGGCCTGTACGACTCGCCGATCAACTATCCGCTCAACTTCCTGCGCGACCTGGTGGTGCTGATGCTGCTGGCGCCGCTGTTCGGCTGGATGCTGCGCCACATCCCCTGGCTCGGCCTGGGCGCGGTGCTGCTGGTCTTCATGAACAACCTGGACGGCCGCTTCCTGCTGCGCGACGTGATGGCGCCGGTGTTCTACCTGGGCGGGCTGGCCGCGGTGCGCCGCTGGAACCTGTGCGCGCTCGACCGCTATGCGGCGCTGTGCCTGGCCGCGTTCGTCGCGCTGTGCGCGGCGGTGGTGGCGTTCCGGGTGACGAACACGAATTACCTGCGCATGGCGGCGCCGCTGCTGATCTGGCCGGCGGCCGCGCCCCCTTCCCCGGCCCCCGTCGGCGGCTGGCCGGCGCGCGCGGGCAAGGAA
>DOUW01000498.1 GCA_003520365.1 Massilia sp. | reverse complement strand
ACCCTGGACGCGCAAGCGCAGCAGGCCGTCACCGCGGCGCTGCGCCAGCTCACCAGCGCCGAGGCGGCGCAGGCGGCCGGCCTGACCGGCAAGGGCCTGCTCGGCAACGGCGACCCGGCCCAGGTGGTCTACAGCTTCACGCTGATGGAGCGCGGCGAGAACGTCAACTACCTGCGCGTGCAGACCGATAACTACGACCAGCCGCTCGACATCAACGAGCACGCCAAGCTCGACCTCGGCTCCACGGCCAAGCTGCGCACGCTGGTGACCTATCTCGACATCGTCGACCAGCTGTACCGCCGCTACGAAGGGATGGACCCGAAGGCGCTGCGCGAGACGCGCATCGACCCGAAGGATCGCATGAGCCAGTGGGCGGTCGACTACTTCCTGGCGCTGCCGGCGAACGGCGACCGGGGCCTGGCGCCGATGCTGGCCGCGGCGATGGACCGCAAGTACTCGGCGAATCCGGGCGAAGGCTTCTTCACCGGCGGCGGGCTGCATTACTTCGGCAACTTCAGCAAGCTCGACAACAGCAAGATCATGAGCGTGCAGGAAGCGCTGCAGCAGTCGACCAACCTGGTGTTCGTGCGCATGATGCGCGATATCGTGCGCTACTACATGTTCCAGCTGCCGGGCTCCTCGGCGCAGCTGCTGGCCGACGCCAGCGATCCGCGCCGTGCCCAGTACCTGGCGCGCTTCGCCGACAACGAAGGCAAGGTCTTCCTCGCCAAGTTCTGGAACAAGTACAAGGGCAAGACCCCGGACGAGGCCGAAGCCCTGCTGTTCACTGGCGTGCGTCCGCTCGCCTCCAAGCTCGCCGCCGCGCGCCGCACCATCGCCCCGAACGCGACGCTGCAGCAGTTCGGCGCCTTCATCAACGATACGCTGCCGAGCAACGAGGTCGACCAGGAACGCATCGAGAAGATGTACGAGCAGTACGCGCCGCAGAACATGTCGCTGGCCGACCGCGGCTACGTGGCCTCGGTGCACCCGCTCGAGCTGTGGCTGGTCGGCTACCTGCGCAACCATCCGAAGGCCGGCTGGAGCGAGGTGGTGGGCGCCAGCACCAAGGAGCGCCAGGAAGTGTATGCCTGGCTGTTCAAGACCAGCCGCAAGAACGCCCAGGACAAGCGTATCGCCGGCCTGATCGAAGTCGAGGCCTTCCTCAAGATCCACGCCCAGTGGAAGAAGATGGGCTACCCCTTCGATTCGCTGGTGCCGTCCTACGCGACCACGCTCGGCGCCTCGGCCGACCGTCCGGCCGCGCTGGCCGAACTGATGGGCATCATCATCAACGGCGGCGTGAGGAAACCCGTGGAGCGCATCGATTCGCTGCACTTCGCCAAGGACACGCCCTACGAGACGCGGGTGGTGCGCGCGCCGAAGGTCGAGCACGAAGTGGTGCTGGCGCCGGAAGTGGCGCGCGCGGTCGCCGACGCGATCCGCGGCGTGGTCTCGAACGGCACCGCCAAGCGCGTCAAGACCGCCTTCGCCACCCATGACGGCAGCGTGATCGCCCTGGGCGGCAAGACCGGCACCGGCGACCAGCGCTTCGACGTGTATGCGCGCGGCGGCCGCCTGATCGAATCGCGCTACGTGAACCGCTCGGCGACGTTCGTCTTCAACATCGGCGAACGCTTCTTCGGTTCCATGACTGCCTACGTGCACGGCCCGCAATCCGAGCACTACGACTTCACCAGCGCGCTGCCGGTGCAGTTGCTCGTGACGCTGGCGCCGAGCCTGATGCCGATGATCGATCCGCAGCCGGGCAGCGTCGCGCAGCGGCAGTGCGTGCGTTGAAGGGTGGCGTAAAAGCCGGTGAACGCGCGCGCCGGGCCAGCCGGCGCGCGGTTTCCACCATCCGCGGCTTTTCCCTGATCTCCCTGCGCGACCTGCTGGTCGCATCCGGCCCGACCATCGTGCTGGTGGCGCTGGCCTGCTTCATCGCGTATCTGGTGGTCGACCCGGCGCCGCCGCGCCAGGTGCGCCTGGCCACCGGCCAGGAAAACAGCGCCTACGAAACCTTCGGTCAGCAGTATGCCAAGGAGCTGAAACGCGACGACATCGCGGTCAGCGTCCAGCGCTCGCTCGGCTCGAAAGAAAACCTGGAGCGCCTGCAGCGCGGCGAAGCCGACATCGCTTTCGTGCAGAGCGGCTCGACCAGCGAGGAGGGGGCGGAGCAGGGCGAACTGGTGTCGCTCGGCAGCCTGTTCACCGAGCCGGTCTGGCTGTTCCTGCGCGCGGACGTCAAGGCGAAGAGCCTGACAGGGCTGCGCGGCCTGCGCATCAACCTCGGCCCGGAAGGCACGGGCGTGCCGAACCTGTTCCGCCAGGTGCTGGCCGTGAACGGCATCGAGCCGGCGGAGCTGACGCTCGGCGCGCTCGAGAATACCCCGGCGACCGTGGAACTGCTGGCCGGGCGCATCGACGGCCTGGTGTTCAGTTCGGCGCCGGAAGCGCCGCTGATCCAGATGCTGCTGCAGACGCCCGGCATCCGCCTGTTCAACTTCGACCAGGCCGAGGCCTATACGCGGCGCCTGCCTTTCCTGACCCACGTGGTGCTGCCGCGCGGGATCGTCGACCTCGGGCGCGACATTCCGGCCCAGGACTACCACCTGATTGCACCCACGGCCACCCTGGTGGCGCGGGAAGACCTGCATCCGGCCCTGGTCGACCTGTTCGTCAAGGCGGCCGGCAAGATCCACGGCGGGGCAGGGTGGTTCCAGCAGCAGGGGCAATTCCCGTCGCCGAAGTACACCGAGATCCCCGTGGCGCCCGAGGCGGCGAAGTACTACCGCGACGGCCCGCCGCTGCTGCAGCGCTACATGAGCTTCTGGCTGGCCAACCTGTTCGACCGCCTGTGGGTCGTGGTGGTGGCGCTGGCCGCGCTGGTGATTCCGCTGTCGAAGATCGTGCCGCCGCTGTACGTGTGGCGGGTGCGCTCGCGCGTCTACCGCTGGTACGGCGAATTGCGCGCGGTCGAGCAGGCGGTCGAGAACGTGCCCGAAGACCAAAGGCGTTTCGTGCGCGAGGACCTGGTGCGCCGCCTGGACGACATCGAGACGCGCGTGAACCACATCTCGATCCCGCTGGCCTATGCGGACGAACTGTACCGGCTGCGCAGCCACATCGCGTTCGTGCGCGAGCGGGTACGCATCACGCTCGACGGCGATGACGACGGCAAGGTCGCCGCAGCGCAGCACTTGGCGGAGTAACTTGCCAGAGTAACAGCGCGGCGGCGAAACGGATTACACTGGCGGGCTTCGACTTGTCCGCAAAGGCCGCCATGACCCACAGTCCGCTTTCCGTCCTTTCCCTCAGCCTGATGCTGGCCTTCGGGCTGGCCGCACCTTTATCCCACGCAGCCGGCGATGCGGACGCGCTTGCCGCCAAGCGCAGCCTGCAGGGCAGCTACACGAAGTACGAGTACCGCATCCCGATGCGCGACGGGATCAAGCTGTTCACCGTGGTCTACGTGCCGAAGGACGGCTCGCGCAGCTATCCCTTCCTGATGCAGCGTACGCCCTACAGCGCCGGCGTCTACGCCCAGGACGCGATGCGCTACGGCGTCGACTGGTATCCGGAAGCGATCGGCCCTTCGCGCGAATTCATGGACAGCGGCTATATCTTCGTGAAGCAGGATGTGCGCGGGCGCTACATGTCGGAAGGGAAGTGGCAGGAGATGACGCCGCATCGCGGTGCAAACGACACTTCGAAGCGTGCGGCGGGCGAAGGCGTCGAGAGCGAGGACATGCACGATACCGTCGCCTGGCTGCTGAAGAACGTCCCGAACAACAACGGCAAAGTCGGTATCTACGGCATCAGCTACCCCGGCTTCTACACGGCGGCCAGCATCATCGATTCGCACCCGGCGATCAAGGCCGCGTCGCCGCAGGCGCCGGTCACCGACCTGTACATGGGCGACGATTCGTACCACGGCGGCGCCTTCATGCTGGCCGCGAACTTCGACTTCTACGCCTCCTTTACCGAAGCGGCCAACCCGGCGCCGCCCTCGAAGAGCGACGCCGAATTCGACTACGGCACGACCGACGGTTACGATTTCTTCCTGAAGCACCTGACGCTGTCGCACATCGCCGCCACCATGAGCCCGGCGCAGCGCGGTTATTTCATGCCGAACATCGAGCACGACACCTATGACCAGTTCTGGCAGTCGCGCGCGATCGCGCCGCACCTGAAGAACGTCAAGGCGGCGGTGCTGACGGTGGGCGGCTGGTTCGATGCCGAAGACCTGGAAGGCCCTTTCATCACCTACCGCGCCATCGAAAAGCAGAATCCCGGCATCGAGAACCGCCTGGTGATCGGGCCCTGGGTGCATGGCGGCTGGGCTCGCGGCGACGGTGCGCGCCTGGGCCACGTGAACTTCGACAGCAAGACGGCCGACTACTACCGCAGGCAGATCGAATTCCCCTTTTTCGAACAGCACCTGAAGGGGGTGAAGCCGGCGCGCACGCTGCCGGAAGTAACGGCCTTCGAGACCGGCTCCAACGTCTGGCGCCAGTACACCGCCTGGCCGCCGGTGCAGGCCAAGGCACGCACGCTCTATTTCGGCGCGAACGGCAAGCTGGACTGGAAAGCGCCCGTGGCCGCGGGGACGGGCTATGATGAATACGTCGCCGACCCGCACAAGCCCGTGCCCTTCATCGGCTACCCGGCCACCGGCGTGCCGCGCGAGTACATGGTCTCGGACCAGCGTTTCGCCGCGAAACGGCCCGACGTACTGGTCTACCAGAGCGAGGTGCTGGAAGAAGACGTGACGATCGCCGGTCCGGTGTTGCCGAAGCTGTTCGTCTCGACCACCGGCACCGACGCCGACTGGGTGGTGAAGCTGATCGACGTGTATCCGAACGCCTACCCGCAGCCGGAGGTGCAGGTGAAAGGCAGCGACGTGGTCGCGCCGCCGCTGGCGCTGGGCGGCTACCAGCAGCTGGTGCGCGGCAACCCGCTGCGCGCGAAATTCCGCCACTCCTTCGAGAAGCCCGAGCCGCTCGTGCCGAACAAGGTGGAGGCGATCAGTTATGAATTGGGCCAGGTGAACCACACCTTCCGCCGCGGCCACCGCATCATGGTGCAGGTGCAGAGCTCCTGGTTCCCGCTGGTCGACCTGAATCCGCAGACTTTCGTGCGCATCCCGACGGCGAAGCCGGAAGACTTCGTGAAGGCGACCCAGCGCGTCTACCGCGCGCCGGACGCGGCCTCGGGCGTGCAGGTGATGGTGATGCCGTAAGGAGCACGGTGACGCGGTGACCGGTAGGGTGGGGTCATCGAGGCCCCGGCCTCGATGACGAACGTGCCCACGCGTGAAGCCGGCGTCGTGTTGGCGTCTACAACGCGCTGCGTCTGTTCATGCGTCACGCGTGGGCACAGGGGCGCCCACCCTACGATATAAACGGCGCGGACTCCTTCGTCAGCGTCCTATCGAGCGTGTGCGATTCGAATCACGCCCCGATCCAGGGCAGTCCCGCCTTGCACCAGCCGCCGACCGTCTTGCGGTGCCCCTCCTGGTCGCGGTCGCCCTCGAAGCCTTCCAGGATGTCGAAGGCATTCGCGTAGCCCAGCTCGGTCGCGACGCGGGCGCCGTGGCGCGAGCGCACGCCCGAGCGGCACAGGAACAGCAGCACCTCGTCCTTGTTCGCGACCTGTTCCAGTTGCGGGCCGAACTGGGGATTCGGCTGGCCGCCGGGGTAGGTGACCCATTGCACCGCGACGTGCTGGCTTTCCGGCACGGCGACGCGGCCGACCCAGTCGCGCTCGGCATTGGTGCGCACGTCGACGATCTTCACGTTCGGATTGCTTTGAACCAGTGCAAAAGCCTCCTGCGGGGTAACGGCGCCGGCATAGGGCTGGCCTGCCGCGCGGCTGCGGGCGGCGTCGAGAATGGTGTCGGTCGTGCTCATATGAGTTCCTTGTCGAAATAGCTTCGCACCAGTATCACGCAAACTTGCCGAATCGGTGCGAAGCGCATCAAAATGGTGCGCATCGTGGTGCGTGCACCATGTTGGTGCATTGCTTGCGTTGGGCTGCACCATTGTGTAAAGCCGTATCGCCAAGGATTTTATGGTTAAACTCACGGGTTTCCAAAGAACGATTGCGCATTTGTTCATGACGGACTGCTGGCATGGTTCCTGCATATGTTTCGCTTGAGTATGTCGCACGTTGGCTGGACCGGTCGCCGAGACCCCGCCGCCTGACGGCACCACCCTTTTCATTTAGGAGAAACGCATGGCAAAGACCGCCGCAGATGTGATGCAGATGGTGAAGGACAACGAAGTCAAGTTCGTTGATTTCCGCTTCGCGGATACCCGTGGCAAGGAGCAGCACGTCACCGTCCCTGTGTCGCACTTCGACCTGGACAAGTTCGAGTCGGGCCACGCTTTCGACGGCTCGTCGATCGCCGGCTGGAAGGGCATCGAGGCATCGGACATGCTCCTGATGCCGGACCCGGCCACGGCCAACATCGACCCGTTCATGGAAGAGACCACCCTGTTCATGCAGTGCGACGTGATCGAACCGTCGGACGGCAAGGGCTATGACCGCGACCCGCGCTCGATCGCCAAGCGCGCCGAAGCCTACCTGAAGTCCTCGGGCGTGGGCGATACCGCCTTCTTCGGCCCGGAACCGGAATTCTTCATCTTCGACTCGATCCGCTGGAAGAGCGACATGTCGGGCTGCTTCGTGAAGATCGAATCGGAAGAAGCCGCCTGGTCGACCGACAAGGAAATCGAAGGCGGCAACAGCGGCCACCGTCCGACCGTCAAGGGCGGCTACTTCCCGGTCCCGCCGGTCGACAGCTTCCAGGACATGCGCTCGGAAATGTGCCTCATCCTCGAATCGCTGGGCATCCCGGTCGAAGTGCACCACCATGAAGTGGCCGGCGCCGGCCAGAACGAAATCGGCACCCGCTTCTCGACCCTGGTCGAGCGCGCCGACTGGACCCAGAACATGAAATACGTGATCTGGAACGTCGCCCACAGCTACGGCAAGACCGCGACCTTCATGCCGAAGCCGNNCGACAACGGCTCGGGCATGCACGTGCACCAGTCGATCTGGAAGGACGGCAAGAACCTGTTCGCCGGCGACGGCTATGCCGGCCTGTCGGAAACGGCCCTGTACTACATCGGCGGCATCATCAAGCACGC
>DOUW01000499.1 GCA_003520365.1 Massilia sp. | reverse complement strand
CACTGCCCTGGGTGACACGGACCGCGTCGCCGGCTTTGACGCCCAGCTTCTCGGCGAGTGCCGCCGGCAGGCGCACCAGTGGCGCGTTGGCGTCGGCCGTGCGCAGCAGCGGCTCGGAACGGCGCGCGCTGGCGTCGGCGAAGTAGATCGGCACGTCGGCGATACGCTGCAGCGAGCCAGCTTCTTCGGAACGCTTGGCGGCGCTCGGGGCCAGCTTGGCCACGTTGTTCAGCTTGGCCGCGTGCTCGAACACGCCCTTGCCCAGCGCTTCGTCGCGGATCGATTCCGAGTTCTCGTAGTCGAAGCCCGACACGCCCAGCAGGTTGCCCAGCACGCGCAGCACTTTCCAGGCCGGACGGGTTTCGCCCAGCGGACGCACGGTGCCGTTGAAGCTCTGTGCACGGCCTTCGCAGTTCACAAAAGTGCCGGCGGTCTCGCTGAACGGCGAGACCGGCAGCAGCACGTCGGCGTAGTCCAGGCCATGCTTGAACGGCGACATGGCGACGACCATCTCGGCGCCGTTCAGGGCGGCGCGGGCTTGCTGCGGGTTGGCCGCGTCCAGTTCCGGCTCGGCGTTAAGCAGCACATAAGCTTTCTTCGGTACGCTGAACAGGTCGGCAGCCTTGGCCGAGACGGCGTTCACCAGGTAACCGCCGACGGTGTTGGCCGCTTCGACGAAGTAGCCGAACTTGGCGCCGGTGGCGTTGGCGATCCATTGCGCCGCGGCGTGGATCTTCGACGCGTCCGGATGGTGGGTGACCGAGTTACCCAGCAGGATGGCGCCCGGCAGCTCGGCGCCGACCGCGACCAGCGAAGCGGCGATGGCTTTCGCGGCGTCGCCCGCTTCGATGTTCTCGAAGCCGGCCGGAGCCGTGGTTTCCTTGGCGGCGGCGATGGCCGAGACGATTTCCGACAGCGCGGCGAGCCAGTCGCCCGGGGCGGCGATCATCTTGGCAGCGGTCGGGATCAGGTTGTCCTCGTCGGTCGCGTGCAGGATAGACAGCTTGGCGCCGCCCTTGACTGCCTGGCGCAGGCGGGTCGCGACCAGCGGGTGGTCCTTGCGCAGGAACGAGCCGATGACGAAGGCGCGCTTCAGGTTCGACAGTTCGGCGATCGGCATGCCCAGCCACGGGGTGACGGCGCCATCGAGGGCGAAGTCGGTCTGGCGCAGGCGGAAGTCGACGTTCTCGACGCCGAAGCCGCGCATGGCCTTCTGCAGCAGGTACAGTTCCTCGACGGTCGAGTGGGCGGTGGCGACGGCGGCGATGCTGTCCGCGCCATGCTCGTGACGGATGTTACGCAGGCCGTGGGCCACGTATTCCAGCGCGGTCTGCCAGTCGGTCTCGATCCACTCGCCGCCCTGCTTGATCATCGGGTTGATCAGGCGGTCTGCGTTGTCGAGGGCTTCGTACGAGAAGCGGTCCTTGTCCGACAGCCAGCATTCGTTGATGGCTTCGTTTTCCAGCGGCAGCACGCGCATGACTTTGCCGCCCTTGACCTGGACGATCAGGTTGGTGCCGAGCGAATCGTGAGGCGAGACCGACTTGCGGCGCTGCAGTTCCCACGGACGTGCCGAGTAGCGGAAAGGCTTCGAGGTCAGGGCGCCGACCGGGCACAGGTCGATCATGTTGCCCGACACTTCCGAGTCGACGGTCTTGCCGACGAAGGTGGTGATCTCCGAGTGCTCGCCGCGGCCCAGCATGCCGAATTCCATGACGCCGGCCACTTCCTGGCCGAAGCGCACGCAACGGGTGCACTGGATGCAGCGGCTCATCTCTTCCATCGAGATCAGCGGGCCGGCTTCCTTCGGGGCCACCACGCGCTTTTCTTCCTGGTAGCGCGATTCGCCCTTGCCGTAGCCGACGGCCAGGTCCTGCAGCTGGCATTCGCCGCCCTGGTCGCAGATCGGGCAGTCCAGCGGGTGGTTAATCAAGAGGAATTCCATGACCGACTTCTGCGCGTGCACGGCCTTGTCGCTGTGGGTGCGCACGATCATGCCCGGCGAGACCGGGGTGGCGCAGGCCGGCAGCGGTTTCGGGGCTTTCTCGACCTCGACCAGGCACATGCGGCAGTTCGCTGCGATCGACAGTTTCTTGTGATAGCAGAAGTGCGGGATATAGGTCCCGAGTTTGTTTGCGGCGTCCATCACCATGGAACCTGGTGCGACTTCGACTTTCTTGCCGTCTAATTCAATTTCAACCATTTGTCGTTACCTGACCTGGCTTAAAGGTAAGTGGGCACGAGGCAGTGCTTGTGCTCGATGTGATATTCGAATTCCTCGCGGAAGTTCTTGATCATTGCCTGAACCGGCATCGCGGCGGCGTCGCCCAGGGCGCAGATGGTGCGGCCCTTGATGTTGTCGGCGATGTTGTTCAGCAGCTCCATGTCTTCCGGACGGCCCTGGCCGTGTTCGATGCGGTGGACCATGCGGTACATCCAGCCGGTGCCTTCGCGGCACGGCGTGCACTGGCCGCAGGATTCTTCGTAGTAGAAGTAGGACAGGCGCAGCAGCGACTTGACCATGCAGCGGGTCTCGTCCATGACGATGACGGCGCCCGAACCGAGCATCGAACCGGCTTTCGCGATCGAGTCGTAGTCCAGGTCGGTGTCCATCATGACGTCGCCACGAACCACCGGCGCGGACGAGCCACCCGGGATCACGGCCTTGATCTTCTTGCCGCCGCGCATACCGCCGGCCAGCTCCATCAGCTTGGCGAACGGGGTGCCCAGCGGGACCTCGTAGTTGCCCGGACGCTCGACGTCGCCCGAGATCGAGAAGATCTTGGTGCCGCCGTTGTTCGGCTTGCCCAGGCCCATGTAGTTCTCCGGACCGATGTTCAGGAGGAACGGGACGGCCGCGAAGGTCTCGGTGTTGTTGATCGTGGTCGGCTTGCCGTACAGGCCGAACGAGGCCGGGAACGGCGGCTTGAAGCGCGGCTGGCCCTTCTTGCCTTCCAGCGACTCCAGCAGCGCGGTTTCTTCGCCGCAGATGTAGGCGCCGTAACCGTGGTGGGCGTGCAGCTGGAACGAGAATTCCGAACCCATGATGTTATCGCCCAGGAAGCCGGCGGCGCGCGCCTCTTCCAGCGCTTCTTCGAAGCGCAGGTATTCCTGGAAGATCTCGCCGTGGATGTAGTTGTAGCCCACGGTGATGCCCATCGCGTAGGCGCCGATGGCCATGCCTTCGATCAGCGCGTGCGGGTTGTAGCGGATGATGTCGCGGTCCTTGAACGTGCCCGGTTCGCCTTCGTCGGTGTTGCAGACGAGGTATTTCTGGCCCGGGTACTGGCGCGGCATGAAGCTCCACTTCAGGCCGGTCGGGAAACCGGCGCCGCCGCGGCCGCGCAGGCCCGAGGTCTTCAGGTCGGCGATGATCTGTTCCGGCGCAATCTTGCCTTCGATGATACGACGCAGGGCCGAGTAGCCGCCGCGCTTGACGTAGTCTTCCAGGTGCCAGTTCTCGCCGTTCAGGTCCTTCAGGATCAGCGGATTGATGTGACGGTCGTGCAGGCTGGTCATTTCTTCAGTTCCTCAACGAGGGCGTCGATCTTGTCGTTGCTCATGAACGAGCACATGCGGTGGTTATTCACCAGCATGACCGGTGCGTCGCCGCACGCGCCCATGCACTCGCCTTCGAGGACGGTGAATTGGCCGTCTTCGGTGGTGCCGCGGAATTCGACGCCGAGCTTGTCTTTCAGGTGCTGGGCGGCGCGCTCGCCGCCGGACAGCGCGCACGGCAGGTTGGTGCACACGGTGATCTTGTGCTTGCCGACCGGGCGGGTGTTGTACATGTTGTAGAAGGTCGCCACTTCCTGCACGGCGATGGCCGGCATGCCGATGTAGTCGGCGATTTCCTGCATGGTTTCGGGCGACAGCCAGCCCAGTTCGACCTGGGCGTGGGCCAGCGAGGCCATCACGGCGCTCTGGCGCTGGTCGGCCGGATACTTGGCCAGCTCACGGTCGATTTTTTTATAGCACTGCTCGGATAACAACATAATCTCTTCTGCCTTTCGGACTTTATCGGTCAATGGAGCCGAAAACGATGTCTTGCGTACCGATGATCGTGACGGCGTCGGCGATCATGTGGCCGCGGGCCATCTCGTCCAGGCTCTGCAGGTGGGCATAGTCGGGCGTGCGGATCTTCAGGCGGTACGGCTTGTTGGCGCCGTCGGACACGATGTAGATGCCGAACTCGCCCTTCGGGTGCTCGACCGCGGCGTAGGCTTCGCCTTCCGGCACGTGGAAGCCTTCGGTGAACAGCTTGAAGTGGTGGATCAGCGATTCCATGTTCGACTTCATCTCTTCGCGCTTCGGCGGCACGACCTTGTGGTTGTCGACCATGACCGGACCCTGGTTCACGCGGAGCCAGGCGATGCACTGCTTGATGATGCGGTTCGACTGGCGCATTTCTTCCACGCGCACCAGGTAGCGGTCGTAGGAGTCGCCGTTGGTGCCGACCGGGATGTCGAAGTCGAGCTTGTCGTAGACGGCATAAGGCTGGGTCTTGCGCAGGTCCCAGGCGATGCCCGAGCCGCGCAGCATGGCGCCGGTGAAGCCCATGGCCTTCGCCGCTTCCGGCGACACCACGCCGACGCCGACCGTACGCTGCTTCCAGATACGGTTATCGGTCAGCAGGGTTTCGTATTCGTCGACGTAGCCGTCGAAGCGCTTGGTGAAGGCTTCGATGAAGTCGAGCACCGAACCCTGGCGGTCTTCGTTCAGCTTGGCGATCGCCTGCTTCGAACGGATGATCGATTCCTTGTGCTGCGGCATGGTGTCCGGCAGGTCGCGGTAGACGCCGCCCGGGCGGTAGTAGGCCGCGTGCATGCGCGCGCCCGAGACCGCTTCATAGACGTCGAACAGGTCTTCGCGGTCGCGGAAGGCGTACAGGAAGGGGCCCATGGCGCCGATGTCGAGCGCGTGCGCGCCGAGCCACATCAGGTGGTTCAAGAGGCGCGTGATCTCGTCGAACATGACGCGGATGTACTGGGCGCGGATCGGCGCCTCGATGCCGAGCAGCTTCTCGATGGCGAGCACATAGCCGTGCTCGTTGCACATCATCGACACGTAGTCGAGGCGGTCCATGTAAGGCACCGACTGCAGGTAGGTGCGGGTTTCCGCCAGCTTCTCGGTGCCGCGGTGCAGCAGACCGATGTGCGGGTCGGCGCGCTGGATCACTTCGCCGTCCAGTTCCAGCACCAGGCGCAGCACGCCGTGCGCTGCCGGGTGCTGCGGACCAAAGTTCAGGGTGTAGTTCTTAAGCTCAGCCATTATTTCATCCCGTAGGTTTCTTCGCGGATCACGCGCGGGATGTTTTCACGCGGCTCGATCGTCACGGGTTGGTAGATCACACGCTTCTGTTCGGGGTCGTAGCGCATTTCGACGTAGCCCGAGATCGGGAAGTCCTTGCGGAACGGGTGGCCGATGAAGCCATAGTCGGTCAGGATGCGGCGCAGGTCGCCGTGACCGTCGAACAGGATGCCGTACAGGTCGAAGGCTTCGCGCTCGTACCAGTTGGCGCCGCGCCAGATGCTGGTGACCGATTCGACCAGGGGCATTTCATCGTCCGGGCAGAACACGCGCACGCGCACGCGCCAGTTGTGTTCGATCGACAGCAGGTGCGAGACGACGGCGAAACGCAGGCCGTCCCAGGTGCCTTCGCCGTACTGGGAGTAGTCGACGCCGCACAGGTCGATCAGTTCTTCGAACTTCAGCGACGGGTCGTCGCGCAGGATCTGCATCGAGCGCAGGTAATCGGCGGCCTTGACCACCACGGTCACTTCGCCGAGCGCCGTCGAAATGGCGGCGCCCTCGCCCAGTGCTTTTTCCAGGGCGAGTTGGAGGACTTCGAGTTTTGTCGTCATGGTGAATCCGGCAGTGTTAACGCGCGATCGTGTTGGTGCGCTTGATCTTGTTCTGCAGCTGCATGATGCCGTACAGCAGGGCTTCAGCCGTCGGCGGGCAACCCGGGACATAGACGTCGACCGGCACGATACGGTCGCAGCCGCGCACCACCGAGTACGAGTAGTGGTAGTAGCCGCCGCCGTTGGCGCAGGAGCCCATCGAGATCACCCAGCGCGGCTCGGCCATCTGGTCGTACACCTTGCGCAGCGCCGGCGCCATCTTGTTGCACAGCGTGCCGGCGACGATCATCACGTCGGACTGACGCGGCGAGGGGCGGAACACAATACCGAAACGGTCGAGGTCATAGCGGGCCGCGCCCACATGCATCATCTCGACCGCGCAGCAGGCCAGGCCGAACGTCATCGGGAACATCGATCCCGTGCGTGCCCAGTTGATCAGCTTGTCGGCTGTGGTGGTAATGAAACCTTCGTTTAATACGCCTTCAATAGCCATGGCTTATTCCCAATCAAGGGCACCTTTCTTCCAGATGTACCAGAAACCGACGACGAATTCGGCGATGAACACCATCATCGTGATGAACCCGGTCCAGCCCAGTTCGCGCATCGAGACGCCCCATGGGAAGAAGAATGCCGTTTCCAGATCAAACAAAATAAACAGGATCGCCACCAGGTAGTAGCGAACGTCGAACTTCATGCGGGCATCTTCGAAGGCTTCGAAGCCGCATTCGTAAGGAGAGAGCTTGGCAGCGTCGGGACGGTTCGGGCCGAGGAGATAGCCGAGCACCTGGGGAGCGACGCCGACACCGACGCCGATCAGGATGAAGAGAAGAACGGGGAAGTAATTTTCGAGGTTCACGATGGAGCCTATTTGAACGATCGGTTAATGAAACCACTGCATTGCCTGCAGCGCCGTATCGCGCAATCCTGGCCGTAAAGCACTGTCCAGGAATAAATGTGGTCTCGGTGCCCAGCGGGCACCAAAACCACATTTGCTGCTGGCCAACCACTTCGCCCTGCTACCAGGACCGTACGACTGATCCTCGTAAAAAAGCCAGCTCAGGCTGGAGAGCGGTTGCTCATCGCCCTTGCTGGCTTTCTTTTATCTTGGTGCCGACGGCGAGACTCGAACTCGCACAGCTTGCGCCACTACCCCCTCAAGATAGCGTGTCTACCAATTTCACCACGTCGGCTGGAGACCAGTATTATACCCTGCCTTAACACCTTCTTTCAATGCACAAATTGAGGTGGCGCAAGGAAAAAACTGGTTTTTCTCGAACTTTTTTGTATTGCATGAAGCAAAACACATCTTGTCAGTTCGAGAATCCCGTCGGACCGCCGTTTTCGGCGCCGCCGGGGCACTGCAAGGCCGTGAAGGCCTGTCGTTTCATGGGCAGGTGCCGCTGCCGGCCCT
>DOUW01000500.1:8285-9546 GCA_003520365.1 Massilia sp. | reverse complement strand
AGCCGTAGCCGCAGGCATCCTCGCCCGCCAGCGGCACCGTCAGCGCCCCCACGTCAACCCCGCACATTCCAGGTGCCGAGTCATCTTTCCACAGGCGCATGAAGAACAGCGCGCCATTGCCGGGTTGCGACCAGACGTCGAACTCGTCGGCCAGGCGCTTCAGGGCGCCCAGGCCGGTGCCCGCGGTGCCGGCGGTGGACATGCCGTCGCGCAGGCAGGCGTCGAGGTCGAGGATGCCGGGGCCGGCGTCGACCGCCAGCACGTCGATGCCGGGCACGCCTTCGGACTGCGACACGTTCACGTAGATCGTGCCCTCGCCCGCATGCTTGAGCAGGTTGGTGCCGGCCTCCGTGACGATCAGCGCCAGCTGGCCGGCGCGGGTCTCGTCGAAGCCGAGCTCGGTGGCAAGCCGTTGTCCGGCGCGGCGCGCGGCCGCGATGTCGCTGGCATGGGTGATCGCGAACGCCAGCTGGGTATCCAGCGAACTGATCAGCGTTTCCATTTCACCGCCAGCACCGCGGTGCCCTCGCCAGGCCGGGTATCGATGTCGAACTCGTCGACCAGGCGCTTCGAGCCGCCCAGGCCCAGCCCGAGGCCGCCGCCGGTGGTGTAGCCGTCGCGCAGCGCCAGCTCGAGGTCGGCGATGCCGGGCCCGTTGTCGACGAACAGCAGGCCGATGCCGTTGCGGAAGCCGTCGACCAGCTTGTCGAGATGGACCTCGCCGCCGCCGCCATACTTGATGGTGTTGCGCCCCAGTTCGCTCGCGGCGGTGACGAGCTTGGTCTGGTCGACCAGCGACAGGCCGATCGCCACCGCCCGCTCGCGCACATGCTTGCGCAGGCCGACCACATCCTCGTCGCCGCGCAGCGGCAAGGTGACGCGGTCGGCGCGCAGCTGGCGGTTGCGGTCCAGTAGCTCCGTGTCGAATTCAACTGCGGTTGCAGCGTTCATCTATTCAGGTTCTTTCCGAGCAGGGCCATGCCCTTTTCGACGTTCAGCGCGGTCTTCACGCCATGCAGGGTCAGGCCCAGCTCGACCAGGGTAATGGCGACGGCCGGCTGCATGCCGACCACCACCGTCTGGGCATCGAGCACGCGCGCCATCGCCGCGGTGTTGCTGATCATACGCCCGATGAAGGAATCGACCAGGTCGAGCGCCGAGATGTCGATCAGCACGCCCTTGGCGCTGTCGCGCACGATGCGCTCGGTCAGGTCGTCCTGCAGCGTCATGGCGAGGCGGTCGTGCATGTCGACCTGGATGG
>DOUW01000500.1:356-8242 GCA_003520365.1 Massilia sp. | reverse complement strand
GATGCAGTCGGCGCCCATCAGGCGCGCGGCGGCGATGGTCTTCATCAGGTGCTGGGCGACCAGGGTGTCGACGGTCGGCACGCCGGTGATGTCGATGATGGCGATGACGGCGCCGGTGTCGACGATCTTCTGCAGGATGTTTTCCATCACCACCTGGGTGCGGGCCGAGTCCAGGGTGCCGATCAGCGGCAGCGCCAGGATGCCGTTCCACAGCTTCACGACCGGGGTCGACAGCTCCAGCAGTTCCTGCTGCTGGCGCACGATGATCTGGTCCTTGGCCTTCTGGAACACTTCGATGGTGTACAGGCCCAGCTTGTCGAGCAGCGTGCTGATCGACCAGGAGGCGGCGGCCAGGATCTCGGGTTGGCCGGCGTAGGCGGCGGTCAGTTGCGAGAACACCGGCTGCTTCAGCGAGAACACGAAGGTCGCGGTCTCGCTCGGGGTCGAGCCGGTCTTGGCGCGGGTGGACGAGATCTCGGCCAGCAGGTCGCGCACCTCGTCCCAGGAACGGTGTTCGATGTTCTCCAGCTCGCCGCCACGGGTGGCGGTCGCGAAGGTGGCCAGGAACTGCTGGCAGTGGTCACGCAGTTGCTGTTTCGAGCTGGCGGTGCCGCGCACGGTCAGGGCTTCAAGCTGGGCAATCCATTGCGAGCCGATCTCGGCTTCGTGATCCTGGATAAGCTGGCTGATGCGGGCGGCGTTGTCCTTCGTGGTCATCTCTTCTTGTCCTCGGTCGGTTTTGGATGGTTCGGGTCGTGCGCGGAAGACTGGCGCACTGTTCCCATGATTGGAAAAATGACCAACTATAACATCTATTAACGATACGCTACGACACGGCAGAGTCGAGTATGCATACTAAACGTGGCATGGCTTGCGGTGCCGATGTAACAAAAAGCCATCAAGCCTCCGCGCAGCCGTATCGCACACAAGCATCCCCTCTTGATCCGGCCCAAGTTCATCTGGCCTTGGAGGCGCAACAATCGCGATTGCTTTCCAATCGTTCCTGACCGAAACCGGCGCAGCGAACCGCGAATGGAAGACGAAGCCAATGCAGATCGGCGTCGCCGGCGATCCCGGCTTGAAGGCACTACTATCCGGAACGGAAGGTGGAGAACTGATCTTGCCGCCGAGCTGGCAGGCAAGGCTCAGCTTTGGGAGTGTGACGACGATTCCGAGCCATAACATACGCGCAGGTGTAGCTTACTTGCTCATGCGTATGGCGTATTTCGAGCATAGAACAGTGCTCGCTGCCGACGCTTCAATGGTTGAGGCGGTCAAAGTAAGCCCTGGCGACAGCCTTGCGAAGCTCGCCAGGAAGCATGGAAGCACCCCTGAAATCCTGAAACAATTGAACAACGGGGTGTCGACACTACAAGTTGGGCAAACCCTTAAATTCCAGAAAGGCCGCCTTGAAAGGGTCATTATTGGCTGGCGTCCGATCTCGACCACGGTGATCGCTCAGCGCTACAACGGCGGTGGCGACCCCAACTATGCCAGGAAGCTCGATCATGCCCTGACCTTGATAACGAAAGGTGGAAACGTTCAATGCGAATCCCACTAGCCATCGCGTTCGCCATCAACGTTTGTGCGGCCACCCCGGCAGCGGCTGGAGACACCGTGGGTCAGTCTGCCGCCCTCGAGCATTGCTCCGCTCACTCGCAGGCAGAGATTCGCACATGCCTGATGAGCCAAGCGCGTCAGAGTGAAGCAGCCGTCCGCAAAGCGGAATCGTCCGTTTTAACGGCAATTTTGACATGGGACGAGGATGAGAAATACATTACCAAAGCGAAGGACCAGCTTAACCTTTCAAAAAAGAGATTCGCGGAGTATCGAGACGCGCAATGTGCGTTCCATACCTCGCTCGGAGGCGGTGCCATCATGAACGGCCTGGAACAGCGCAGGCTGGCCTGCATCAGCGATCTCAACAACAATCAGGCCAGGCTGTATCTGGTCGAGGCTTCCACCCTGCCCTCCAGGAAATAGCAAGTTCAACGTCACGACTGGGTAATCCAATGGAAAAACCTGCCATTAGCGAAGACGACACCAAAGAAAAACGCCATGACGTGTACAAAAGCTTTACCTCCGGTGCGATATTTGGAATCCTCATCGCACTGCTCGTGCTGTTCGTAAAATCGATGTGACCCGAATTGCGCTGAAAAAAAAACCGCCAGGCTCACGCACTGGCGGTTTTCGTTTGGAGCGGCACAAAGCCGCTGCTCAGATGCTTACTGCGCAGCAGCTTCCACCGGATCCGCAGCCTTCATCGACAGCTTCAGGCGGCCGCGCTCGTCGGTCTCGAGGACCTTCACGCGCACTTGCTGGCCTTCTTTCAGGTAGTCGGCCACGGCGTTGACGCGCTCGTTGGCGATCTGCGAGATGTGCAGCAGGCCGTCCTTGCCCGGCATCACTTGCACGATGGCGCCGAAGTCCAGCAGCTTGAGCACGGTGCCGTCGTAGGTCTTGCCCACTTCGACCGAGGCGGTCAGCTCTTCGATGCGGCGCTTGGCTTCCTGGCCGGCGGCAGCGTCGACGGAAGCGATGGTGACCACGCCTTCGTCGGTGATGTCGATCTGGGTGCCGGTCTCTTCGGTCAGCGCGCGGATGACGGCGCCGCCCTTGCCGATCACGTCACGGATCTTTTCCGGGTTGATCTTGATGGTGATCAGGCGCGGTGCGAAGTCCGACAGTTCGGTCTTCGTGGTCGGCATGGCTTTCTGCATCTCGGCCAGGATGTGCTGGCGGCCGTCCTTGGCTTGCGCCAGCGCGACCTGCATGATTTCCTTGGTGATGCCCTGGATCTTGATGTCCATCTGCAGCGCGGTGATGCCCTGCGCGGTGCCGGCGACCTTGAAGTCCATGTCGCCCAAGTGGTCTTCGTCACCCAGGATGTCGGTCAGGACGGCGAAGCGGCCGCCTTCCTTGATCAGGCCCATGGCGATGCCGGCGACGTGCGCCTTCATCGGCACGCCGGCATCCATCAGCGCCAGGCAGCCGCCGCAGACCGATGCCATCGACGAGGAACCGTTCGATTCGGTGATTTCCGACACCAGGCGCACCGAGTACGAGAACTCTTCCGGCGATGGCAGGGCAGCCACGAGTGCGCGCTTGGCCAGGCGGCCGTGGCCGATTTCGCGGCGCTTCGGGGTGCCCACACGGCCGGTTTCGCCGGTGGCGAACGGAGGCATGTTGTAGTGCATCATGAAGTCGTCGGTGTACTCGCCCATCAGCGCGTCGATCTTCTGGCTGTCGCGCGCGGTGCCCAGGGTGGCGATGACCAGGGCCTGGGTTTCGCCGCGGGTGAACAGGGCCGAGCCGTGGGTACGCGGCAGGACGCTGGTGCGGATCGAGATCGGACGCACGGTGCGGGTGTCGCGGCCGTCGATGCGCGGCTCGCCTTCCAGGATCTGGGAACGCACGACCTTGGCTTCCATGTCGAACAGGATGTTGCCGACTTCGGCGGCATCGGCTTCGACGCCCTGGGCAGCCAGGTCGGCCATGACTTCGCCCGACAGCGACTTCAGCTTTTGCTGGCGCAGGGTCTTTTCGCGGGTCTGGTAGGCGTCGCGGATCTTCGCGTCGGCCAGCTGGGCCACTTGTGCGATCAGGGTTTCGTTCTTGGCCGGGGCGGTCCACTCGACTTCCGGCTTGCCGCCTTCTTCGACCAGGGCATGGATGGCGTCGATGACGGCCTTCATCTGCTCGTGGCCGTAGACGACCGCGCCCAGCATGATTTCTTCCGACAGTTGCTGGGCTTCCGATTCGACCATCAGCACGGCGGTTTCGGTACCGGCCACGACCAGGTCCATCTGCGAGGTTTTCAGCTCGGTGGTGGTCGGGTTCAGGATGTACTGGCCATTCGCGTAGCCGACGCGGGCGGCGCCGATCGGGCCGCTGAACGGGATGCCGGACACGGCCAGGGCAGCCGAGGCGCCGATCATCGACGGGATGTCCGGATCGATCTCAGGGTTGACCGACAGCACGTGGATGATGACCTGGACTTCGTTCAGGTAGCCTTCCGGGAACAGCGGGCGGATCGGACGGTCGATCAGGCGCGAGGTCAGGGTCTCTTTTTCGGATGGACGGCCTTCGCGCTTGAAGAAACCGCCCGGGATTTTACCGGCAGCGTACGTTTTCTCGATGTAGTCGACGGTCAGGGGGAAGAAGTCCTGGCCCGGCTTCGCGTCTTTCTTTGCGACCACGGTTGCCAGCACGACGGTGTCTTCGACCGACACCACGACGGCGCCGGATGCCTGACGAGCGATCTCACCGGTCTCCAGGGTGACCGTGTGTTGGCCGTACTGGAAGGTTTTCGTAACTTTGTTAAACATGGGTAATCCCTTTCTATTTGCCGACAGATTTTCAGGAGCTGTCGTTCACCTCACCGCGGACGGCCTCAGAAACAGGCTAGTCGCCTCGCCGCCTTACTTCAAAACAACTAAACAACAAACGCTTAAAACAAAAAATGCCCGCGTCAGTGGAGACTGGCGCAGGCATTTCCTTGCTAAACCGTCTGACGCAAAAATTACTTACGCAGGCCGAGTTTGGCGATCAGGTCACGGTAACGGTTCAGGTCTTTAGCCTTCAGGTAAGCCAGCAGGCTCTTACGACGGTTGACCATCATGATCAGGCCGCGGCGCGAGTGGTGGTCTTTCTGGTGGGCCTTGAAGTGGCCGTTCAGTTCGTTGATGCGTGCGGTCAGCAGTGCGACCTGGACTTCCGGCGAACCGGTGTCGTTCTGGCCACGTGCGTTGTCCGCGATGATCGCGGCTTTGTTGATGTTTTCTACGGACATGATGTTACCTTTCACATGCGGTGCAAGAGTCGGAACCCAGCGCACCGTGGGATGTTCAAAAAAACTGCCCTTGCGGACAGACCCGCCAGTATATGCGAAAACGATTGGCGTCACCAGCATTTGCTGCGCCAAAGCTGGGGCATCATAGGGTTTTTCATGCCTTGCGCGAGGTGCATGATGCACAAAATGATAAGAATTGCAACGATTTGGACCGCAATCGTGCTCGCCGGCTGCGCCGGCCCGGCCTTCATGCGCGGCGCACCCGCCATCGGCGAGCCGGTGGAAGCGGTCACCGCCAGGCTCGGCCAGCCGACCAACGTCTACCCCCTGCCCGACGGCAGTCGGGAACTCGAGTACGCGACCGGGCCGATGGGCCAGTTCACCTGGATGGCGCGCATCGGGCCGGACGGACGGCTGGTGTCGTACGAGCAGGTGCTGACCGGCGAGAAGTTCGCCACCATCCGGATCGACCAGGCCACCAAGGCGGACGTGCTGCGCACCATCGGCCGGCCGGCCGAAACCTCGCGCATCGCCATGCACGACTACGAGGTCTGGTCCTATCGCTACAAGGAATCGGGCGTGTGGAACTCGCTGATGCACGTGCATTTCGACGCCAACGGCGTCGTGCGCATGATGCAGAATGGGCCCGATCCCATGTTCGAGGTGCGCGACCGCTTTCCCTGGTAGATGAAGGAGACTGCGGCGCGCCGTGCACGCGCCGCCTGCGGACGCGGATTAGCGCCGCTCGTCGAGCGGACCGTCGTCGGTCGGGATGATCGACACCTTCTTGCCCTTGGCGCGCTGCCAGACGAACACCGCGTAGCCGGACAGGCCGTAGACCACGAAGATCGGCCACAGCACCTTCGGCGGGTCGATCGCCACCAGGGCGAAGCCGAGCGCGATCAGGAACACGACGATGAAGGGCACCGACTTGCGGAAGTTGACGTCCTTGAAGCTATAGAAAGGCACGTTCGATACCATGGTCAGGCCGGCGAACACGGCGATGCACCAGCTCACCCAGTCGACCTTGCGCGCGCTGATGTTGATGTCCGGGTCGGTCATCATCATGATGAAGCCGACCACCAGCGCCGCGGCCGCCGGGCTCGGCAAGCCCTGGAAGAAGCGCTTGTCGACTACTTCGATGTTGGTGTTGAAGCGGGCCAGGCGCAGGGCCGCGCCGGCGCAATAGACAAAGGCCGCGATCCAGCCGAGCTTGCCGAGGCCGCGCAGCGACCATTCGTAGATGACCAGGGCCGGCGCGGCGCCGAAGGACACCATGTCCGACAGCGAGTCGTACTGGGCGCCGAACTCGGACTGGGTATTGGTCAGGCGCGCCACGCGCCCGTCCAGGCCGTCGAGCACCATGGCGATGAACACCGCCCAGCAGGCGTATTCGAAACGCTGGTTCATCGCCATCACGATCGCATAGAAACCGCAGAACAGGGCCCCGGTGGTGAAGGCGTTCGGCAGCAGGTAGATGCCGCGGCCGCGCTGCCCCTGTTTATCCTCGGCCCGGCGGCCGAAGCGCCTGAGGCGGGAGAATCGTGGCGCGCGCGGCGCCCCTCCGTTTTTTTTGCGTCGTGGGAAGGCTGGCATAGTGATCCGTATTCAAGTGCGCGCAAACAAAGCGCCGTTCCCCGCATTATAGAGGCGAGGACGGCATGTTAGCGAACGGATACGAATGGAAGCTGTCCGGCGCGCCAAGAATTTGCTTACTTGAACTTCACCTTGCCGACCAGACGCATCTGCAGGGCGGTCTCGCCCGGCTCGAAGCTGGGCTCGGGCATCTCGTCCGCCATGTCCTGCTTGGCGCGCGACATCATCATCGCCGCCGGCCGCGCCTGCTCTTGCACATAGTTGCCGGAACCCTCGAAGTCGACCGTATCGAGCACGGCCTCGGACGGCTGGCGGCCCATGGCGCGCGCGATCGAGGCGATGCGTTCGTTCAGGTTGCGGTAGGTCGCGGCGATGCGCTGGTCGTCCAGGCGCTTTTCCAGCTCCGGGCTCAGGCCGAAATTCACGCCATTGATCTGCAGGACCTTCTGGGCCGCGGCGGCGGTCTTCGGCAGCGCATCCAGGTTCTTGGTCTTGACTTCCAGGTACTGGCCGACGCGCCAGGCGATCGGCACCGGCTTGGTGGCCGCGCGGCTGGCCGGCTGCGGCATCGGCGGCACTTCCGGATAGACGGGATAAGTGTAATAGCCCATGGTCTTGAGCTCGGCCTGCGGATCGGCACGGCGCACGATCTCGGTGCCTTCCTTCATCTTGCGATTCACGCGCGCGGCGGCCGCCGCCTTGTCCTTGTCGTGCTCCTCGACGGCGAAGGTCATGACGGCCTGGTCGTTGGCATGCTTGACTTCGCCGTAGGCGGGAACCACGACCAGGGTGCCGCTGGTGGCGGGCGCGGCGGTGGCCGGGGCCTGGGCCTGGGCTTGCACTTGGAACGCCAGCACCAGGGCAGCGGCGACGAGGGATTTCGAAAGACTCATTGTTGTTCTCCAGTATGTATAACAAATGCGAGGGTCAGTTATACGATACCGGGACGATGACTTCTATCGTGATTTTGTAATGGAAACTTGCAACTGAACTAAACGGTAACAGTTGTCTCGAATTGTCGCGTCGTTGTTGGGAGACGGAAAAACGGGACGGTATCGTAGGGTGGGCACGCCGTGCCCACGCGTTACGGACGCATGCGTGCACCGATGACGGTGAAGCGTCGCTCGCGAACCTCGCATGGGCCACGAACGTGATGCCTCGGTTGCATACGAGGCATGCTGCGCGAGCGACATTCTTGGACCTCAGGTGCAAGGAGGCGCCCGTAACGCGTGGGCACAGGGTGCCCNNCCACGGCATCATCGCGCGCAGCTTGGCGCCGACTTCCTCGATCTGGTGCTCCGAGGTCAGGCGGCGGCGCGAGATCAGGGTCGGGGCGCCGGCCTTGTTCTCGAGGATGAAGCTCTTCGCGTATTCGCCGGTCTGGATGTCCTTCAGGCACTGGCGCATCGCTTCCTTGGTCTGCGCGGTCACGACGCGCGGGCCGGTGACGTACTCGCCGTATTCCGCGTTGTTCGAGATCGAGTAGTTCATGTTGGCG
>DOUW01000500.1:0-195 GCA_003520365.1 Massilia sp. | reverse complement strand
CTCGCCGAACAGGTCGGTCTCGGTTTCTTCGCGGAAGTTGGTCTCGATGATGCCGGCGCGGCCGCCGCCGTTGGCCATGGCGTAGGACAGCGCGATGTCGCGCGCGGCGCCCGACTTGTCCTGGTAGACCGCGATCAGGTGCGGCACGCCGCCGCCCTGGCGGTAGGTGCCGCGCACGGTGTGGCCCGGGGCCTT
>DOUW01000501.1:4211-4614 GCA_003520365.1 Massilia sp. | reverse complement strand
GCGCTGGCGCCGTATGGCTCGGTGTAGCGGCCGGCGCGCGTCAGGCGCGCCATCTCCAGGGTCTGCCGGCCGACCTCCGCCAGGCCGGCGGGCGGCAGTTCCAGGCCGTGATGGGCCAGCACGGCGCCGTCGGCGCCGAGCCAGAGCACGCGGCGCAGTTCGTGGCCGTTCTTGAACATCTGGACAAAGCGCGCCTGCAGCTGCTCCGGCGTGGGCGGCTTGGACACCAGGTCGGCGCCGAGCACGGCCAGCGCCTCCTCGCTGCGCGCCAGCTCGAAGCGCAGGGTCTGCTCGACCCAGAGCGTATCGGCGATCAGCTGTTCCTGGCGCTCGTTGGCTTCCATCTGGCGTGCCTGCCAGGGAAGCCAGAGCAGCACCGCCAGGAACAGCAGCACCAGCAGCA
>DOUW01000501.1:0-4187 GCA_003520365.1 Massilia sp. | reverse complement strand
AAGGATTTTTCATGCGATACCGTGGAAGATTCCTGTTTCCGATGTTATTGTGGAAATCCACAATTGCAAGGCAAAATGGTGGTGAGCAGACTGTTCGGTGCTGGTAAATACAATAATTCGATACACCAAGGAGACATCATGCAGATCAAGACCCTGGTCGCGGCCTTTGCCGTCGCCCTTTCCATGAACGCCGCCTGGGCCCAGGCGCCGATCGTCATCAAGTTCAGCCACGTGGTGGCGACCGACACCCCGAAGGGGCAGGCGGCGGAGCGCTTCAAGGAACAGGCCGAAAAGCTGACCAAGGGACGCGTGAAGGTCGAAGTGTATCCGAACAGCCAGCTCTACAAGGACAAGGAAGAACTCGAGGCCCTGCAACTGGGCGCGGTGCAGATGCTGGCGCCCTCGCTGGCCAAGTTCGGACCGCTCGGCGTGAAGGAATTCGAAGCCTTCGACCTGCCTTATATCTTCCCGTCGAAGGCCGCGCTGTACGCGGTGACCGAGGGCCCGATCGGCAGGGGACTCTTGAAGAAGCTCGAACCGAAGGGCATCACCGGCCTGGCCTACTGGGATAACGGCTTCAAGATCATGTCGGCCAACAAGCCGCTGCACGTGCCGGCCGACTTCCGCGGCCAGAAGATGCGCATCCAGTCCTCGAAGGTGCTCGACGCCCAGATGCGCGCCCTCGGCGCCAACCCGCAGGTGCTGGCCTTCTCCGAGGTCTACCAGGCCCTGCAGACCGGCGTGGTGGACGGCACCGAGAACCCGCCGTCGAACATGTACACCCAGAAGATGCACGAGGTGCAGAAGCACCTGACGGTGTCGAACCACGGCTACCTGGGCTACGCCGTCATCGTCAACAAGAAGTTCTGGGACGGCCTGCCGGCCGACATCCGCGGCCAGCTCGAGCAGGCCATGCGCGACGCCACCACCTTCGAGAAGGCGATCGCCCAGCGCGACAACGACCTGGCGCTGGAAGCCATCCGCAAGGCCGGCAAGACCACCATCTACAACCTGACGCCGGCCGAGCAGGCGCAGTGGCGCCAGGCCCTGCTGCCGGTGCACAAGCAGATGGAAGGCCGGATCGGCAAGGACCTGATCCAGGCGATCAGCCGCGAGACCGCGAAGAAGTAAGCCGGCCAAGCAAGCCGGCCGCCAGCGGCCGGCGGACCGGGCGCCGAAGAGACGTTCCAGCTCGCGCGTCCCGCAGCGTTGCGGGGCGCGTGCACGTCGCTTGCCCCTTGCGCGCGCTCCCTGCCTCCTGAAAGACATCCATGAAATTCCTCGATCGACTCGAAGAATGGATCATCGCGACCCTGATGGCGGCGGCGACCGTCGTCATCTTCATCGCGGTGGTCCATCGCTACCTGTCCGGCGTGCCGATTCCGGCCATGCAGGACTACCTCATCCAGATCAACACCAGCTGGGCCCAGGAACTGTGCATCTACATGTTCGTGTGGATGGCCAAGTTCGGCGCGGCCTATGGCGTACGCACCGGCATCCACGTCGGCGTCGACGTGCTGGTGAACCGCCTGAACCCGCGCTGGCGCGCCGGCTTCATCGTCTTCGGCCTGCTGGCCGGCGCCCTGTTCACGGGCATCGTCGGCACCCTGGGCGCCAACTTCGTCTGGCACATGTCGGAAACCGACCAGACCTCGGCCGACCTCGAATGGCCGATGTGGATCGTCTACCTGGCGGTGCCGCTCGGCTCCTACCTGATGTGCTTCCGCTTCCTGCAGGTGATGGTGAACTTCATCCGCACCGGCGAAGTGCCGCACCATGATCCGGCCCAGGTCGAGGGCCTGGACGACGACGATTTGCCGATCTCGAAAGGTGCCGCATGAACGCCGCCATCATTTTCATCCTGCTCCTGCTCCTGATGCTGACCGGGATGCCGATCTCGATCTCGCTCGGCCTGACGGTATTGACCTTCCTGTTCACGATGACCACGGTGCCGATCGAGTCGGTCGCGCTGAAGCTGTTTACCGGCATCGAGAAGTTCGAGATCATGGCCATTCCCTTCTTTATCCTGGCGGGTAACTTCCTGACCCACGGCGGGGTGGCGCGGCGCATGATCCGCTTCGCCACCTCGATGGTCGGCCACTGGCACGGCGGGCTGGCGCTGGCCGGCGTGGTGGCCTGCGCCCTGTTCGCGGCGGTGTCGGGATCGAGCCCGGCGACCGTGGTCGCGATCGGGTCGATCATCCTGCCGGCCATGGTCAAGCAGGGCTATCCGAAGCGCTTCGGCGCCGGCGTGATCACCACCTCGGGCGCACTCGGCATCCTGATCCCGCCCTCGATCGTGATGGTGATGTACTCGGTGACCACCAACACCTCGGTCGGGGCGCTGTTCATGGCCGGCGTGGTGCCGGGCCTGATGCTGGCTTGCCTGCTCGGCCTGACCACCTGGGTGCTGGCGAAGAAACACGGCTACCCGCGCATGGCCAAGGCCAGCTGGCGCGAACGCTGGGACGCCTTCCGCAAGAGCGCCTGGGGCCTGTTCCTGATCGTGATCGTCATGGGCGGCATTTATTCGGGCGTATTCACGCCGACCGAGGCCGCCGCGATCGCCGCCGTGTATGCCTTCGTGATCTCGGTGTTCGTCTACAAGGACCTGCGCCTGGAACAGGTTGGCAGGGTGCTGCTGGACTCGGCCTCGCTGTCGGCGATGCTGCTCTACATCATCACGAACGCCGTGCTGTTCTCGTTCCTGATGACCAGCGAAAACATCCCGCAACAGATGGCGGCCTGGCTCACCGGCCAGGGCCTGGGCGTGGTCGGCTTCCTGCTGGTGGTGAACATCCTGCTCTTGCTTGCTGGCAACGTGATGGAGCCGTCCTCGATCGTGCTGATCATGGCGCCGATCCTGTTCCCGGTCGCGGTGCAGCTGGGGATCGACCCGATCCACTTCGGCATCCTGATCGTGGTCAACATGGAAGTGGGCATGTGCCATCCTCCCGTCGGCCTGAACCTGTACGTTGCCTCGGGCATCACCAAGATGGGTATTTCCGAGTTGACGGTGGCGGTCATGCCCTGGCTGCTGACCATGCTCGGCTTCCTGCTCCTGGTGACCTACGTGCCGGCGATCTCGTTGTGGCTGCCTAACCTCGTCTACGGTTGATTCTCGAAAATCGTATATAAAAAACTATTCTTCGCCGGCACAGTTGCGTTATGATTGAGCGCTGTCGGCACCAGAGTGGTGCGGGCAAACCGGACACAAGTCTTGGGGAGTGAGAGAAAAGCACGGTAGTCCATACCGGAGATCATGTGAGGAGACACACGTTCGACAGAAGCTGCGGGTACGCCTAGTAGCCGGGACGTGACCATGATTCAAAAGCGCACCTGGTGCGCTTTTTTTTTTGCGCGCGGCGGTTTCCGGATGCGTTGCGGGCGATGTCTCGCTGTCGCGGGCTTGCGGATGAGCCTGGACCGCGTGGGCACGGAGTGCCCACCCTACGGGAAGCGGTGCATCCCTAAATTGTTCGCCTGCGACGATACGCCTCGTAGGGTGGGCACCCCGTGCCCACGCGTTACGTGCGCATCGGGCGGACAGCGGCGGCGGCCCATCGCCCGCAAAGCCTGCCGCGGCCACGAGCCGAGGATCACGCCGCCAGCTCCTCCAGCGTCCGCGCATCCACCGGGCGGCTGAACAGGAAACCCTGCCAGGCATCGCAGCCGATCTCGGCCAGGAAGCAGCGCTGGGCCTCGGTTTCCACCCCTTCGGCGATGATGCCCAGCCCCAGCGACTTGCCGAGCGCGACCACGCTGCGCGCGATCGAGGCGTCGTTCGGGTCGTCGAGCACGTCGCGCACGAAACTCTGGTCGATCTTCAGCTGGTCCAGCGGCAGGCGCTTCAGGTAGCTCAGCGACGAGTAGCCGGTGCCGAAGTCGTCCAGCGAGAAGCCGATGCCGTGTTCGCGCAGCGCGCGCATCTTGTCGATCGTTTCCTCGACGCCCTCGATCATCAGGGTCTCGGTCAGCTCCAGCTTCAGGCGCGCCGGGTCGGCGCCGCTGGCGCGCACGGTCGCCAGCGTCTCCTCGACGAAGTCGCTCTGCAGGAACTGGCGCACGCTGACGTTCACCGCCAGCGTCAGGTGCGCGGTGGCCGGCGTGGCGGCCCACAGGGCCAGCTGCTCGCAGGCCGTGCGCAGCACCCAGCGCCCGAGCGGCACGATCAGCCCGGAGCTCTA
>DOUW01000503.1:307-4656 GCA_003520365.1 Massilia sp. | reverse complement strand
CCGCTGGTGCACCTGAACGACCACCCGGTCGAGGACCTGCATGCGCTTGCCCTGCACGTGAGCGTGCCGGACGCGATCGCCGACTTCGTGCGCCGCGAGGCGCCGGCAACACAGCGCGTGGAACTGTGCCACGACCGCGAGCGCATCGTCGTGCGGCGGGGATGGGAGCCGCTGGGCGCGGACTGCAGGCCGGCGCCGGGCGACGAGGTGATCGCGCTCGATCGATAAACCTGGCCGCCCCGCCATGAGCCTGGGGCGGCATGGATTCCCTAGCGGCGGATCAGGTAGCGGATCGTCGGGCCGTCCTGCTCGATCTCCAGCACTTCGTAACCGTGGTTGCGGGCGTCGAGTGGAATATTGTTGATCGACTGCGGGCAATCCGACACCACCTCGAGGATCTCGCCCGGCTGCAGCTGGGGCAAGGCCTCCAGCGTGGCGATCGCCGGATACGGGCAGGGCTCGCCCATCATGTCGAGGCGGTAGGTGGGCGTGTAGACAGGCTTGTTCATGCGGTTTCCTTTGCCAGTGCGGGTCGTTGATCCGCTTGTTGGTTTGCTTCCTGCTGCGCTTGCTTGCGCGCGAAGAAGCGCTTTTCCCACCAGAGCACGGCCAGCATCGACAGCGCCAGCCCGGCGTAGGTGGCCATCAGGCCGCCCTGGGGTCCCAGGCGCGCCAGCAGGTTGACCTTCTCGAAGTCGTCGACGAGGAAGGGCGTCAGGTCTTCCCACCAGGCCGCAAGCAGGGTCGCGCCGACGATGTTGCCCAGCCCCACCCACCAGTAATGCACCTGGCCCTCGACCGCGCGGTACATCCAGCCGGTCTCGCAGCCGCCGGCCAGGACGATGCCGAAGCCGAACAGCAGGCCGCCGATGACGGCGTTCGGGCCCGCCCACAGGATCTTCGGCGCCACGCCCAGCTGGACGTAGCTGTAGATGCCGATGGTGCTGACGGCCATGCCGACGATGATCGCTTTCGCCATCTGGGTGCGTCCGGTCAGCCAGAGATCGCGGAAGGCCGAGGTGAAGCAGACCTGGGCGCGCTCGATGATCAGCCCGAAGCCGACGCCGAACAGCGCCGCGATGCCCAGCTTCGGCGCGTCGAAGGTCAGGGCCAGGGCCCAGCATACGAAGGCGACGAAGATCAGCATGCCCAGCCGGAAGCGGCGCCGCGCCTGGCCTTCCTGCTGACGCAGGGGCTGGACGGCATGCCCGCGCTGCAGCTTCACCGGCACGCGAAATACCGGCAGCATGCTGAAGCGGGCGCCGAACCAGGACCCGGCCGCGGTGGCCAGCGCGAAGAACCAGGCGTGCAGGGAGAACTGGGGGATGCCCGTGAAGAAGGCGGCCAGGTTGCAACCCATCGCCATGCGCGCGCCGAAGCCGGCGATGATCCCGCCGAGCACGGCCTGGAAGATGCGCACCCGGTGCTGCGGCATGCGCAGCTTGATGTTGTTTGCCCAGAGCGCGGCCGACAGGCAGCCGGCGAACATCCCGAGGATCATCACGCCGTCGACGCGGTCGAGCGGCGTGCCCTGCAGGCCAATGACCTTGAAATAGGCCCAGGTCTCCGGGTGCATGCCGGCGAACTGCAGCAGATGGCCGCCCCAGCGCGTGAATTCGCCGGTCACGGCCCAGAAGGTGCCGGTGATGCCGAAGTAATAGGTGGAGAGGATGCCCGCGGCGATCACCGCCGAGAACGGCGACCAGAAGCGGACCAGGTATTGTTGTTTGAAATTTTGCCAATGCATGTGCAACGGACTCCTTGCTGAACGAGCCGGGCATGCGGCGCCTGCCGCGCCCCGGCGAGGGGCGACAGCATACCGCCCACGGCATTCAACATCCAGAGGCCAACGCCATTAAGCACAAAAAATATGTGCAACTGGCAACAAATCCGCCGCCCGATCAGCGCTTGAGGTCGAGGACCCTGGTGAGCGCTCCCGCGCAGGATGTTGACTTCCCCGGTCTCGAACCCGGTGCGCGATCGCCGGCACCAGGGCCCCGTGCCGGAACCGCCCAATGGGCTTTCGCTGCCTGATGCGTTAATCTATCGCTTCCCCACGTTCGGAGGATGCCATGGTCAGCAAGAACACGATTTGCCTGTGGTTCGACGGTACGGCGCAAGACGCCGCCCGCTTCTACGCCGCGACCTTCCCGGACAGCGCAGTGAAGGCGGTACATCACGCACCGGGCGACTACCCTTCCGGCAAGGAGGGCGCGGTGCTGACGGTCGAGTTCACGGTGATGGGCATCCCCTGCCTGGGCCTGAACGGCGGCCTGGCCTTCCGCCACAGCGACGCCTTTTCCTTCCAGGTGGCGACCGACGACCAGGCTGAAACCGACCGCCTGTGGAACGCCATCGTCGACAACGGCGGCCAGGAAAGCGCCTGCGGCTGGTGCAAGCACAAATGGGGCCTGTCCTGGCAGATCACGCCGCGCGCCCTCACCGAGGCCATTGCCGATCCCGACAGGGCGGCGGCGAAACGCGCCTTCGAGGCGATGATGGGGATGCGCAAGATCGACATCGCGGCCATCGAAGCGGCAAGGCGCGGCTGAAGCGGCGGCGGGCGTCGGGCGTCGGTCAGCGCTTCAGGATCTGGCTCGCGATCCCGCGCAGGATGTTGACTTCCTCGGTCTCGAGCCCGGTGCGCGAAAACAGCCGTTTCAGGCGCGGCATCAGCTTCTTCGGGTTGTTCGCGTTCAGGAAGCCGATCGCGACCAGGGCTTCTTCGAGGTGGGCGTACATGCCCTCGATCTGGGCCAGGCTGGCGGCGTCGCCCTGGAAGCCGACGCCGCGGCTGTCGACCTCGTCGCCGACGGCCGCCATACGGCACTCGTAGGCCAGCACCTGGGCCGCCTGGGAGAGGTTGAGCGAAGAGTAGGCGGGATTCGCGGGGATGTTGATCAGGACGTTGCACTGCTCGACGATCTCGTTCGGCAGGCCGACCCGCTCGTTACCGAGGATCAGGGCCGGGCGCAGCTCGCCCTGATCCTCGGTAACGAGCGTGGAAAAGGCGCGCGGCGTCCACACCGGCGGCGAGAATTCGCGCAGGCGGGCAGACACCGCGGCCGCGAAATTGCAGCCCTCCAGTGCTTCGCCGATGCTGCCGACGATGCGCGCGCCCTGCAGGACATCGGTCGCGCCGCTGGCGAAGGCCACCGCTTCCGCGTCGTTCAGGGGATCTGCGCAACGCGGTGCGACCAGCACCAGGTCGGAAAATCCCATCGTCTTCATGGCCCGGGCCACCGAGCCGATGTTGCCGGCGCGGCTGGTCTCGACCAGCACGAAACGCAGGCGTTTGAAAAGAGAGATGTCGGAATCAGGCGGGTTCATTTAAAATAGCGTCATCGCGCGGCGACGAACATTGGGTTTTCGGCATCAAGGGCCGGAATTCTAACGGGTTCGGCGCCGCTTTGCTCTTTATAATTCACTCTTGTACTCCGACGGTTCACGGCGCCATTGCGCGTGGGCGTCAGCATTTAATTACGGAAAAAGCCTCCATGCACCCAATGCTCAATACGGCCATCAAGGCCGCACGCCGCGCCGCCACCGTCATCAACCGCGCGTCCTTCGACCTCGACCGTATCACCGTCTCGGAAAAACAACATAACGATTTCGTCACCGACGTCGACCAGGCTTCCGAGCAGGCCATCGTCGAAACCCTGCTGAAGGCCTACCCTGACCACGCCATCCTGGCCGAAGAGTCGGGCGCCTCGCGCAACCTGAACGACGAAAGCGAGTACGTCTGGATCATCGATCCGCTCGACGGCACCACCAACTTCCTGCACGGCTACCCGAACTACTGCATCTCGATCGCGCTGCAGCAGCGCGGCGTGATCACCCAGGCCCTGGTCTACGACCCGGTCCGCAACGACCTGTTCACCGCCACCAAGGGCGCCGGCGCCTACCTGAACGACAAGCGCATCCGCGTGCGCAACCACGACCGCATCAGCAAGGCCCTGCTGTCGGCCGGCCATGGTCCGGACCCGCGCGCGCTGGCCGAATACCTGCGCATGTACGAGGTGGTCGCCTCGCGCTGCCACGGCGTGCGCAGCGCCGGCTCGGCCGCGCTGGAACTGGCCAACGTGGCCGCCGGCCGCGTCGACGGTTATTTCGAAAAGGGCTTGAAAATCTGGGATATCGCCGCAGGTTCGCTGCTGGTGACCGAAGCCGGCGGCATCGTCGGCGAGTTCAACGGCGAGTCGGAATACCTGAACAAGGGCGACATCATTGCCGCCGGCCCGAAAGTGTTCGCGCAGATGGTGCCGCTGATGGTGCCGTTCGCGTAATCGGGACTTCGCGTAAAATAGCGGATTGCCGGCCGCCGGACTGCATGTCGGCGGCCTTCCGCA
>DOUW01000503.1:0-249 GCA_003520365.1 Massilia sp. | reverse complement strand
GTAATCAGTCGTGATCCCTGACGGTATGCGCTCGACGCGCGCCGTCGGCATCGACTGCCCCATCCGATCCTGGCGCCGCTTGCGCCGGCGGCGGAATCAACCTTACCAGAAGAATCTATGTCATTTGCTACCCTCGGCTTGTCCGAAGCCATTGTGCGCGCCGTGAGCGAACAGGGCTATACCACGCCGACGCCGATCCAGGCCCAGGCAATTCCCGCCGTGCTCGGCGGCGGCGACCTGCTCGCCGGC
>DOUW01000412.1 GCA_003520365.1 Massilia sp. | reverse complement strand
GCACGCCTCGCGCACCTCGGTCCAGGTGCTGGCCGACCAGGCCACGCCGGTGGGCACCGTGATCGGGCGCGGCGACGACGCCATCTGGGTCGGCGCGCCGCTGCGCGTGCACCGGCGCTGCGACAATCCGATGTTCGCGATCTCGAACGCGATCGCCTACGACAAGCTGATGGTGCACCAGAAGAAGCCGTCCACCCTCGGCTGGCCGGCAAGCGGCTGCATCGACGTGCCGCAGACGGGCAATGACGGCAACTGGATTCCGGCGGAAGGAGAGGCCCTGGCCGGCCTGCTCGACATGCTGCTCAACCGGGAAGGCGTGGCGGCGCAGGACATTTTCCTGCTGTCGCCGTTCCGCGACGTGGTGCGCGAGCTGCACACGATCGGCAAACGCTGGGGACTCGATGCCGGCCGCATCGGCACGGTCCACACTGCCCAGGGAAAGGAAGCGGAGGCGGTGATCATCGTCACCGGCGGCGGCACGCCGGGTGCGCGCGACTGGGCGGCGTCGAAGCCGAACCTGCTCAACGTGGCCGTGAGCAGGGCGAAGAGCCGGCTGTACGTGATCGGCGACCGCGGCGACCTGCAGAAGCGCCGCTACTTCGACGTACTCGGCCAGCAACTGCCGGAACTGCGCATGGCCGCGCGCAGCGCCGGCACGCTGCGCCAGCCAGCCAACACCTGAGCCGGCGGCGCAGCAGGTCGATCAGGCCTTGGCCAGGCGCATCTGGCTCAGTTCGCCCGTCAGGTAGCCGACCGCGGAGCCGAACTTGTCCTTGTAGTTCGCGCGCAGCAGCGGATCGAGCGTGGCTTTCACATTGTTGTGGATGCTGCCCCAGTCGCCGGCGTGCTGGAAGTTGCTCATGATGTAGGTCCAGCCGTTCAGTTCATCGACCGCGTGCAGGCCGGTCGACTCGCCGCCGGCCGGGATCGACATGATGCGCGCGAGCTGCCTGGTGTCGACGTTGTAGGCCCACAGGAAGTTGTTGATGTGCTGGCCGCTGTCTTCGCCGATGAACAGGGTGCGCAGCTTTTCCGAGAATTTCAGGTTGTCCGGGTTGCCGATCCGGTTCGGATTGGCGGTATTGCCCAGGGCATCGGCGGCGATGTCCTCGCCCGTGACCAGGGCCTTGATATCGACCGGCATCCACTCGCTGTCGATCGCCGCGCCGTTCACGTCCTTCTGGCCACCCTTGAGGTTCAGCGCCATCACCGCGCCGGCATTGAGCGCCTTCGGAATCGACACGCCATTGCCCGCCACGTTCAGCTTGTTCCCGGCGACCATCGAGCTCTGGCAGTTCTGCAGCGCCGAGTAGGCGATCTTGTCCCTGGCGTTGACGGTCGTGCCTTCCATCTTGGTAAAGCCCATCGAGGCGCCGACCAGGGCGGCGTAGCGGTGGGTCTCGAGGAAGGCGGCGGCCTTCTCCATGCCCGGCATGAGCTTGATCCACTCGACCGCCCCGTTGGCGACCACCTGCTTGAAGGCGGCGTCCTGCGGGTCGACGGTGCGCACGTCCATGATCTCAAGCGGCTTGACGCTCGCGGCCAGCTGGCGAATCTCGGCGCTGGTGGCCGAGCCGAGCTTGATCCAGCTGAGCGGCGCGGCAGCAGCGGCCGGGTCGATCGAGAAACCGGCGCCGACCTTGGCCACGTACAGCGTGCCCGACGACAGGTCCCTCTCCTTGTCGGCCACGAACACGAAATAACCGCTGTTGGTGGCGTCGTCGCCCATCAGCACGGTGCGCTGGTCCGGCATCACCTGCACCAGCTCGTGCGAGATGCGGCCCATGCAGAAGTGCTTCTTGATCGAGGCGGTGCCGTCCGGATTGACCGTCACTTCCGGCATGTGGCCGTAGTTGTAGGGATTGGCCGCGGTCTCGCTGCCGTACAGGTTGCGGCTGAAGGCCTTGAACTGGGAATCCGAGGCGGCGGTAAAGGCGTTCGGCTCGTACTCCTCGCTCGACAGGTGGGTGCCCCAAGGCGACAGGCTGGCGCCGCAGGTGATCCACAGGCCTTCGACGCTCGAGGTGTCGACGTTGTGGTACTTCACCAGGCTCAATTTGCCGGTCGTCTGGTCCTGGTCCAGGGTCAGCACCGCGATCGGCGACGGCAGGCGGCCGTACATGCCGGTGACGCCGTCCTGGGCCAGGGTCGTGTATTCGAACTGCACCACGGCGAACACCGGCTTGCCCTTCACGCCCGCCACGTTCGCGTTCGGCACCGACAGCAGCGAGGTGCCGTCCGGCGAATCCGAGAAGAACTGGCGCTCCTTGCCGGGCACGGTGGTGTCGATGATCGGCTGGTTGCGGATGTTGTAGTAGCCGCCGGCCAGGACGGTGCCGCCGGCGCCGTTCGGCACCATGTCGCCGGTGATGAAGAAGGGCTTGTACGACAGCTTGAAATCGAGCTTGCTGCTGTCGCTGAAGTTGACGGTCATGGTCGAACCGACCGTGGTGGTGGCCATCGCTGCGGCGTTTGCCAGGGTCGGCGCATCCATCGAGCTGAAGGTGACGCCCGTCAGCGTGACCGGCACGACCGGCGGGACCGGGGTCACGGCCACGGGCGAATCGTCGTGGCTGTCGCCACCGCAACCGGCCAGCAGGGAGGCGGTCGCAAAGCCGGTCAGGGGCAGCATCGGGGCGGCGCCCAGCATGCGCAGCAGGCGGCGGCGGGACAGTTCAGGGGTCGGGTTCATGCGTCGTTTCTCCATGGGTTTGGTGATCCGGCGCGGCGCAATGCAATGGCCGCGTTGATGGAGGCGCAGAATAGCGGGGGCGTATGTCACGCTCATGACAAGGACCGGGCTTGTTCTCAGGGCCAAGCACATGACGGGCGCAGTTTTTGTTGGCATAATTTGTTGCTAACATGCAAAACATTAGCTGCCTCAGCAGCGCCACAGTTTCGTCCCACTACTGGAAAAATATGTACAAGCTTTTTGCTGCCCTCCTTTGCGTCCCCTTGTTGGCCGCTTGCACCAAAGAACCGCCGAAATGCTCGGATCCTGCGACGCTTACACTCGTCAAGCAAATCCTGCTCGACAAACTTGGTGTGAATGAGGCCGACAGGGAAAAGATTGGAGTGGAATTGCTCTATGCCATCCTGAGCCTGGAAAATCCTCGCTCCTCGGCATATGACGAGAAAATCCAGAAGCTGAGTTGCGAGGCCACGCTCATCGTGAAAAGCAATGATGAAGCAGGGAACACTTATCAGCTTCCGCTCGATTTCGAGTCCCAACTCGACGACAAGGGAGACCATATCGTCGCCGTAAAGGGCGTGATGATTGGCGATCTGCGCCAGGTCGATCAGTATGTTGGGGCAGCAATCGTCAATGCGAGGAAGAAGTCCGGCGTCGCGGAATCCGCTGCCACGATACCCGAGCCGGCGGGCGCCGAGCCAGCATCTACTGGAGGCACTGCGCCGGAACAGTCCGCCGAAACCTCCACCGACGTGCCGGATACCGTCGAAAAGTCAGGCGTATGCAAGGGCCTCGACGTGGCAATCAACGTCGAGCAATCAGAATGCTTGAGCCGAAAGTTCACCATCGCCGACAAAACACTGAATGACGAATACAAACGTGTGATGGCAGCATTGCCCGCAGAGCGGCAAGACGAGTTAAGGGGCAGTCAACGCGCCTGGATCAAGGAAAAGGACCAGAAATGCGCGGAGGCCGGTGATGAATTCGAAGGCGGCACACTACAGCCTATCGTCATTGCCGACTGCGAAGTCCGGATGACGGATGAGCGGAGCAAGTTCCTGGCAAACTACCAATAAAAAGCCGCCATGGCGCGGCGGACGTCATCAAGAAAAAACCACGTCACGGCTGCGTGACGGGGTTTTTCGATTGTGCCGGTGCTCTTGAGCGCCTGGCGTCAGACGTTAAACAGCAAGATCATCTTTAACACTTTGATTTTACTCCGCCGCGCTTCGAAGTGCCGGAAAACGTACTCGAGTTTGTACTCATCTGAGAGCCCGCTGAGCTGAGTACATCGTCTTTTGATGCGGGATAAGACTTCACCGCACTGGAGTATGAAATCCAGAGACAGGATGCCTTGTCCGGTTGGCCAAGTCTAGTGCGCCGTGTAGGGGCAGCGCCACAGCGACGTGGCCGGTACGGGCTTATCTGAATCGCCCGGGGTTTTGTAGAG
>DOUW01000423.1 GCA_003520365.1 Massilia sp. | reverse complement strand
GCACTTTGCGGCCGGTCGGCTTGTCGTTCTTCGATTCGCACTTCGGCGCCGGCAGCGCTGGTGTAGCAGCTGGTGCGCCGCCAGCGGCCTGGGCCTGCTCGATGAGCGAGCGCTTCGGCGCGTGCCAGGTCAGCAGCGCGGTGCCGAAGTCGGCGTCGAACTCGGCCGGCGAGGCGACGAGCGACAGCGGCTGCGGCAGGTTGGCCTTGGCCTTAGTGTCGAACGGCACCGGCGTTACGTTGACGCGCAGCTGCTCGTCGCCCTCGGCGGCGATGGTGATCATCAGCGTCGCCTTCTTCGCGAGCTCATGCAGGGAGGTGAACATAGGTGGTTCCTCTTCGGTTGGTGGGTGCCCAAGTGGGCGCTGGTTAATCGTTGTCGTTGGCCTGGCGCTTCTTCACGTCGACCTGGTCGCGGCGCTTCATGTGGCGGCGTGCGACCGCTCGCAGCACCACGCGCAGCGCCGGGTTCTTCAGCATCTCGTCGATCGGCGCCGTGACGCGCAACATGCGGTGGGCGATCTCAAGCGAAGCGCGGTCGGGTTCGGTGCGCACCATGGTTAGCCGCCTACGAAACTGGCCGGATTGGCGGCCATATACGCGCGCCAGATTTCATTGCCTTCGTCACGACCGGCGAAGAAGGCATCGGCCTCGGCGGTGCCTGGCTTGAAGGGGCAGAGTGGGCGGTGGCCGTCGACCCGGAAATCGAGCAGCCAGCGCACGCCACGCATGTACGCATCGCTTCGCGGGGTACGTGGGCGGTCGAAGGCGCCCCGCATCAGTTCGTCGACGAGGATGCTCATCAGCGCACCCCGGCGACGACGGTGATGCCGTAGGCCTGGTCGCCCAGAACCTCAGCCGTCAGGATGGCGGCGGCCGTGCTCGACACGGCGAGGGCGCTGAAAGTAATGCACACGGTGGCAGTGCGCACGGTGATGAGGAAGGGCTTCATGCGGGGTCTCCAGTTCGCTGCTCGGCAGGTGCCGAAGTCATCTCGTTTCAACTAACTACAACCACAGGTTACAGCAAGTTCAGCTGTAGTGCAAATAAAAGTTGTAATTAAGCGCGGAGGCGTTGAGCCGACCTAAACTGACAGGTCGCCTGGACGGAAAAAAGCCCCGGCTGGCGGGGCATGGGGTGGGCGGAGCAACAGCTATCTGCGCATCGACAGCTTGAGTGGCGTTACTTAGGTGCGTGCGCTGCGCTTACTTCAAGGCGAAAGCTGCGTCTTTCATGTCGTGGAGGGACTGTTTGGCGCAATTCTTATTCCATGCCTTCGGCGTGGTGCTGATGGCGCCTTTCGCATAGACTACATGTTCAAAGTTCATCCCGCCAAATCCATTTCTTCCCCGGTAAGTTACGCACACGACGGTGCCATCGTCGTTGGAAAGTACCTGATCCCACTTCAGAGAATCGGGATCTCGCATGCTCGTTTTGATCAGGGCCAGGACGCGAGCGGTCGCTTGAAAACGGTCATCAGATAACGTTCGTTCTTTTACGGGCGCCGGCGCCGGTTGAGTCCGATCTGGCGTCATAGCGGGCGTGGAAGGTGTCGACGGCAGGATGCTGGTGAGCACGTACCCGCCAAGGATCAGCCCTGCGATGACTGGCAAGCGACCTATAGGCTGTTTCGGTTTCGCTCCACATTTCGGGCAAGCGGCTGCATCTGTACTAACTTGTTGTCCACATTCTCTGCATGGAACTAGTGCCATTTTGATCTCGTAACTGGGCGGCATCGAGGCGTGCCGTGGCGCCTAAAACGGTAGCGGCTCGTCTTTCTCGGCTGGTAGCACACTCAGGTCGAGTTCGTGCAGCGTGAGTTGCTCGAGCTGCAGTAGGGCCAGTAGCGTGTGAGTCTGGAAGGGGGCGTAGGCGTCGAAACCGTTCCTCTCAACGGATACGAGCATGATCGGCTCCAATGGAAAGTGCTTTTGCAGCCGGGCCAATAGTTGATCTCCAGGGCCTGGCTGAAGCCACTGTGAATCGACAATCGCGACTCGGACCGGCGCGCCATGCGGAGAGAAAGATGTGGTCTTTAGCTTCACACACTGGGCCTGAACGCTGATTTCGGAATATGGCCCAGCACCAGGTGGAGCGCAGTGACCTCCTCAATGTCTACAATGATGTTGGGGAAATCCTTGTTCACCGATTCGAAACATGCTTGGTCGTCCCGCTTCCACAGCAGCCGTTTGATCATCCGCCGGCCATCTTCCAGGAGTACGATCACCTCGTCGCTTGGGAAAACATCTGCACACGGATCCACGCCCACAAACTCCCCTGGAAGGTACCGAGGGCTCATGCTCTCGCCGCGCACGCGCAACGCGTAGGCCTCAAGACACGACGTGTACCACACCATGTAGCCCTCCGGATGCTCTGGAGGAAAATCATCGATGTGGAGCAACCCGTCTGCGCCAGCCTGAACGCGGCCTGCAACAGGGATAAGTCGAGGGGTTGCCAGGATTGCCGGGGCGTCTTCAAGTTCCGGCAGCGCCTCCATGGCTGACCGCGACTTCTGCGGCACAGTTGCATCAACGCCGAACTTTAACGCTGCCGGCGTTACGCCTAAAAACTCCGCCGCCAGTTCGAGATTCTTCCCACGAGGCTCCGAGCCGCCGGATATCCATTTTTGAACAGCCTGAGGTGTCACGCCTACGAAGCGGGCCATCTCGGATTGGTTGCCGCCGTTCTTCGCTGCCAACAGGGTTTCAATTCGATTTGCCATAGTTTCCATTTAGCCATCTTACAAGCGCAGGTTGTAATACGCACTGCAAATTTCAGTTGTAGCAGAGACCGCTTTACTGTAACCTCCGGTTGTAGACAACAACTAAGGCAGGAACATGGAAACCGGAATTGCAAAAGCTATTCGTCTTGCGGGTAGTCAAACCGCGCTGGGCAATATGGTAGGGCTTACGCCTCAGGCCATCCAGAAGTGGGCCGCCCAAGGCTTTGTCCCAGGTGATCGCTGCCGGGAAGTTGAAACCAAGCTCGGCGGTCAAGTCACCCGTTATGAGCTTAACCCAGCGGTATTTGGCGAGCCACCGGCAGTCGAAGTCAAGCCACAGTAACAGTGCATCAAGGAAATAGCATGCGGAACAATCCACACAAGACCCGAATCGCGATGTACCGCGAGTGCGTAGAGGAGTGGCGCAAGCGCGCGGGATGGAGCCGGGAAACCGTCTGTCAGATGATCGTCGAGGCGCACGAACGAATCGATGGCCCAGCCACCACCGGCATCCGCTTCGAGCCGCCCACCACCGACACCTACGAGCGCCAGAAGGTGAATGCTGAGCGTATCTTCCGTTGGCTGGACGACGTCACCAAGGACAGGAACTTGCTGCCGGCGAACTTCGAGGCTTCCATCGAAGAGGCCATGCCGACCGACATCTACCTGAAGTTCGAGAACATGCGCCTGGCGCGCAAGGGCGTCGAGCTGCGCCTCATCGAAACCGAGCCGCGCCCAGTCCTGGACGTGACGCCGCACCTGCGCAGCATGGTAAAGGAAGCGGCCGAGGCGACGACTTCGTTGTTGAACATCGGACCGGAGTCGACCGTCGAGCAGCTGAAGGCGGCCTGCCGCGAGCTGCAGGAAGCCGAAGACTCGGCCGCCGGCGCGAAGCGTGACATCCAGTGCGAGATCGCGCGCCGAAATGAGGCGGGCGAGCAATGAGGTCCCAGGACAAAAGAGTGCCGATCGCACAGCTGCCCATGGCCATCGAGCATGTATTGGCAGGAGGGCCTCGCACCATCGGCGAGATCGCCCGCGAGCTGGGCTATTCCGTCGTCGCCGTGCGTGCGCGGCTGGAGCAGCTGGAGATCGACGAGCGTGCCCATCGCGTCAGGACGCCCATCAATGCCTGGGCCGGCTATGCCTACATGTGGCATCTCGGCGCCGCTGCCGGTGCTGAGGCCTTGCCTTGCGCCGTGCATGCACAGACGCGGCCAACCTTGGCGGAGCACGGCGTCGTGCCGTGCCAGTCGACGGTGCGCACATACCCGGCCATCAACCGTCGTGACCCGCTAGTGGCGGCGCTGTTCGGGCCGGCGCGCCAGGCGGCGGCATGAAGCCCGCCGACATGAGCGCGCTCCCGGCGCCATTCACGCCGATCGGCTGCGACCTGCGCGACTTCGCCTTCATGCCCCTCGACGTCGTGCGCCTGCGCGACAGCGACCTGGCTGTAGCCGCGGAGGCGGACGAGTTCCGCTGCGCGGTGTTGCTCTGGTGCGCCTCGTGGCACCAGGTGCCGGCCGCCAGCTTGCCGGACGACGACAAGATCCTCGCCCAGTACGCGGGTTACGGCCGCGTGGTGAAAGAGTGGCAGAAGGTCCGTGCCGGCGCGCTGCGCGGCTGGGTCAAATGTTCCGACGGCCGCCTCTACCACGCGGTCGTCAGCGAGAAGGCGAACGAGGCCTGGCTGGCGAAGTTGCGACAGCGCCTCAAGACCGAATGCGCGCGCATCAAGAAGCACAACGAGCGCCATGGGACAAAGCTGCCTTTCCCTGAGTTCGATGCGTGGATGGAGGCCGGCTGTCCCGTGGGACAACCGCTATTTGTCCCTAGCGACAAGCCCGATCAGTCGCCGGGACAAACTCCTTTTGTCCCCTCGGGATTGCCGCAAGATGAAGCGGGACAGGCTGCTGTTGTCGCTGGCGAAACGCCTTCCAAGGGACAGGGAGAGGGACAGGGACATATAGATAATTCCCCCAAACCCCCTGGCGGGGGCTCTCTGCCGGCAGGCCGAAAGACAGGGGCGATCGCGCTGCAGACCTTTCTGGAAGCCTGCGTCGAGAGGGGCGAGCGCCCGCTGCGCGATTACACGCCGCTGTGGCGCTACGCCACCGAGGCCGGCTTGCCGCAGGACTTCATTGCCCTGGCCTGGGTTGAATTCCGGCGCCGGTTCCTGCCGGGCGGGACCGGCGATGCCAAGCGCTACAAGGACTGGCGCCAGGCCTTCCGCAAGTACGTCGAGGGCAACTACCTGAAGCTGTGGGCGATCGACGCCAACGGTGCGTACTTCCTGACCACCCTGGGCAAACAGGCCCAAAAGATCTTCGAATCGAAAGAGGCTGCATGACCAACGACATCAAACCGCCACCACACAGCATTGAGGCGGAGCAGGGCGTCATCGGCGCGCTGCTGCGCGACAACGACGCGGTCGACCGCATTGGCGACCTGCGCGCCGAACACTTCTACCTGGGCGACCATGCCACGATTTTTCGCGAGCTCATGCGCCACCTGGCCGCCGGCCGCAGCTGCGACGTGATCTCGCTGGGCGACGCGCTGGCAGGCAAGGTGAACAACTGCCTGCCTTACCTGAACTCGATGGAGCAGAGCGTGGTTTCGGCGGCGCGCGTCGGCCGGCACGCGGCGATCGTCCGCGACAAGGCGATCAAGCGGGGGCTGATCCAGTTCGGCCGGACCGTGGCGGACGCGGCGACCAATTCGCCAGAGGATTCCACCTCCATCGTCGACAAGGCCTCGTCCGAGCTGGAGAAGCTGGCCTTGGCGCGCACGCGCGCCGAGCCGGCCCTGGCCGCCGACGAACTGACGGCACACATCGAGGAAATCCAGCGCCGCATGGACGGCACCGTCAAGGCGATCTCGACCGGCTTCCCGGCCGTCGACGACAAGCTCAATGGCGGAATCCGCCGCGGCGAACTGATCGTGTTGGCCGCGCGCCCCAAGATGGGCAAGACCGCGTTCGCGCTCAACGTCGCCTGCAACGCCGCCGTCGATCACTCGGTGCTGGTCCTGTCGATGGAAATGCCGAAGTCCCAGCTGCACGACCGCAACCTGGCGACCTTGGGAAAGATCCCGCTCGAGCACCTGCTCAAGCCCGAGATGATGAACGACACCGACTGGGCCGGCCTGACCCATGCCATGGTGAAGATCGGCGGGATGAAGCTGCATCAGGACGACCAGCCAGGCCTGCGCCTGATCGACGTCCGCATGAAGGCGAAGAGCGTGAAGCGCAAGCACGGCCTCGACCTGCTGGTGGTCGACTACTTGCAGCTGATGGAAGGCGATGGCGACAACCGCAATGCCCAGATCGAGGGGATCACGCGCGGGTTGAAGACGCTGGCCAAGGAACTGGACATGGGCCTCATCCTGCTGTCGCAGCTGAACCGCAAGCTTGAGGAACGGCCGAACAAGCGCCCGATCCCGTCTGACTTGCGCGACTCGGGCTCGATCGAGCAGGACGCGGACGCCGTGGTCTTCCTCTACCGCGACGAGGTCTACAACCCGGACAGCCCCGAAATCGGCGTGTGCGAAGTTGACGTCGCCCTATGCCGCCAGGGCAAGCCGGGCCGGGTCGGTCTCGCGTACATCGGCGAGCAGGTGCGCTTCGAAACCCTGGCGCGCGGGTGGCAACCGGCGAAGGCGCCGGACCGCCGCAGCAACCGCGGACTGGCGGCCCACCTATGAGCGCGAACCTTTTCAAGAAGGGCCGCATCTGGCATTTCCGTTTCCAGGTCGGCGGCGCGCGCGTGCAGCGCAGCACCCGCCTCACGAGCAAGGGCAAGGCCGAGGAGCTCGCCCAGCGCGAGTACGCCGCGGCGATCGTGCGCGCGAACGGCGGCGAGCCGGTGCCGACCCTGGCCGAGCTGGCGGACGCCTGGCTTGTCGTGCACAGCCCGGTGGCCAGCGCAGCGCACATCCGCAGCGTGGACACGTTTCGGCGCCTGCACATGTACGAGCTGGCCGAGAAGCCGATCGGCGACATCACGACCAAGGACGTCGAGCTGGCGCGCGTGGAACACCTGAAGACCCACGCGCCATCGAGCGCGAACCACTGGCTCCGGATCCTGAAGCTGTTGACGATGTGGGCGGTCAAGCGCGACATCCTGCCGGCGGCGCCCTGGCGCGTGAAGATGCTGAAGGTGCAGAAGCGGCCGCGCGCCTTCCTGCCGGTCGACGTGGCCAAGACCTGGTTCGATGCCGTCGACGAGGCCACGCGGCGTTCGCCCAGCGTCGGCACGGCAGTGCGCCTGATGTTCGGCCTGGGCCTGCGCGAGAGCGAGGCCGCGTCGGCGCGCTGGGAATGGATGGACTGGGAGCGCTCGACGTACACGCCCGGGATCACGAAGGGCAGGGAGGCCGACCCGGTCCCGATGCCGGCGTGGCTGCGCGAGCACCTCGAGCCGCTGCGCCAGGTGGAAGGCCTCATCGTGACCAAGCCGAACGGGCAGGGCTTCGCGCCCGGATTCGCGCGCCAGGCCATGCGCCAGGCAAACCGGGCGTGCTCGGTGAAGGGCATCACGCCCCACCGCCTGCGCGGCACGTTCGCGACGCTGCTGTCCGAAGCCGGGGTGCCGATCCAGACGATCCAGCGCGTCATGCGCCACAAGAGCCATGCGACCACGATGGGCTACCTGGAGAACAACCTCGGCACGGCAGCCAAAGCAGCCGATGTGATTGGTGAAAAAGCGGGATTCGGTGGCGCGAAAGTGGCACGCGCATTGGCAGAAAGCCTGTAAATCCAAGCGATGCAGATTATCAACAGTCATCGGTAACAGCTTGACCGGCACCTCGATGAGACGGCAAGCCGCGCGCCGACCAGCGCGGCAGACAGAAAGGAAACACGATGAGCACCACGACGAACGACACCAACCTGATCCAGGAGGCACCGTTGCAGCGCGATGCCCAGGGCTGGTGGACCCATCCAGGGATTCCCGACTTCGGCGAGGACCACCAGCGCTGGTACAACTGGATCTCCGCCCAGCTGCTGGAAATCAAGTACACGATGCTGGACGACGAGCCGGACGACCACCCGGTGTGGCGCGCCTACTTCGAAGGCGAGAACACCGACATCTCCGCATGGGAGGTCAGGCCGCCGCCGGGCACCGGCTGGTTCGTCCTATCGATCCACGACACCGAAGACGGCCCGGCCTGGGTGTGGGGGCGCCGGATTGGCCAAGACTGGGGGATTAATGCGCAGCCAGAACCCTGACCACATCTGTGGTCTGTGCGACGAATTCGATGTTGACCAGGCCGCCCCTGAATGCGCGAAGCAGGGGATGGGCCGCTGTCTGGTGCGCGATGCGAGCGGGCCGCTGCACCTGCATGTCGATTGGAGCGATGGCGGCTGCGTATCGTTCCGGCTCGACCGCCCGAACCTGCGGCGGAAGCGCCAGTTCGTCGAGGTGCAGCGTCGCGCGCGCGACAATAACACCGACACTACAGAAATAGTTGAATGACGCGCGGAAATTTCTGGACGGCATTAGCTAACATAACGGCTTACTCAACAGGAGAAAGCCATGGCCCTCACAGCGACGTTCGGCACCCTTGCACCACCTACTTTGCGCCGTGTCCGCCGCGAGGAAGTGGCAAAGCCTGCATTCAATAAGCCCGACCCGTATGCGCTGCTGATGGCGTGCTGGGTCGACTACATGCGCGCGGATGACCGCGACCTCGGAGCCGGCGGTATGAAGCTGGCTACCGACGCCGCGGCCGACTACAACGTGCACGACAGCCAGCGCGCAGCCGACCTCAAGATCGGCGAGGCTGTCAACGCGATGGTCGATAGTCTCTCGTCGCTGCACCGCTGGGCGATCTGCACCAGCCAGCGTATCTCGAAGGGATGGCGGTTCCCGAATGCCAACTACACGACCACGCTGCAAGAGGCGCGCGCTGAGCTGGAAGATAAGTTGAAGAAACACATTGCAACCCGGCTATATTTTTTGTAGAGTAGCGCCACTGGGTGTTTTTGCACGTCCAGAGAAAAGCAAAGCCCGCCACCTCGGCGGGCTTTGTCGTTTACGTCTCTATATAGATTGACCGTGATCTGGCGTTGGCCAGAGCAGACGAGCGCACCCCAGGCGCGCCACGTCGCCGGACGCTGTCACCGGCAAAAATCTCCCCTCCAGATGATCCATCTGGTTTCGCCGCCCGATGCGCATACGCAGGGCGGCTTTTTTTATTCCCGAGGTGCACATGAGCGTTGAGTCCGAGATTACCTGGTTGCGCTTTATGGTGCAGATCGTTCGCGAACAAACTGTGATTGCGAGCGCATCGTGAGGCCTCTTGCCGAGCAGTACCGTGACCGGGTCATCCGCATAGTGGTGGCCGACCGGCCGGCCATGAGTTACCCGGTGAACCAGCCGCCCGCACTCGAAGATCTGTGCAACCTGTTGGCCGACTGCGCTGAGGCGAAGCAGCTGCTGCGCGCCAAGGGCTGGGGCCAGGGCGGAATGACCGTGTTGGAGATTGCGCAGCTACTGCCTTGCGCGCCGCAGCGGCCAGCAAGGAAGAAGAAGCGCCGCTGATGGTCTGGGGGACGAAGAGCCGGCACGAACGCGGTTACGGCGCCGCCTGGGTGAAGCTGCGTATCAGGATCATGGAGCGCGATTGCGGGCTGTGCCAGGTATGCAAGAAGCGCGGGCGGGTCTCCACCGCGTACGCGGTCGACCACATCGTGAGCAAGGCCAACGCAGCCCGCCTGAACTGGACGCCAGAGCAGATCGACGCTGAGAGCAACCTTCAGGCGATCTGCCGGCCATGCCACGACGAGAAGACCGAGGTCGAGCAGGGCAAGCGGAAGCGGCCGCGCACCGTGATCGGGGCCGACGGCTGGCCCGTCCAGGCCTGAGGGGAGGGGGGGTATCAAAAGTCCCCAGGCCTATCCCCTAGGGACCGTCCGAGTACATTCCTTTTTACACCCGCGTTTTGAAACTTTTTTTCCCGGAGTAACAAATGGCCGGCAGGCGACCCACCCCGACCGCGCTGAAGCTGGTCACGGGTAACGCCGGCAAGCGCGCGATCAACAAGAAAGAACCGAAGCCACGCACCAAAGCGCCCACCTGTCCGTCGCACCTCGACGCCAAGTCGAAGCTGGTCTGGAAGAAGTTATCCACACTGCTGCGCGGCATGGGGGTGCTCACGGAAGCGGACGGCCTGGCGCTCGAGCGACTGGTCGACTGCTACGCCGACATCCTGGCGTGCCGCGAGCTGATCGAGCGCGATGGCCGGACGTACACGACGATCGACCAGAACAGCAACACCCTCATCAAGAACAACCCCGCGGTGAACCAGCTGCGCGCGGCTGACGCCCAGTTCAAGAGCTACCTGGTCGAATTCGGCCTGACGCCGGCTGCCCGCACGAAAGTCACAGTGGAGCTGCCGGATGGCGACAAAAAGAAAGACCCGCTCGCCGGCTACTTCTGACGACCCGGTCACCGAGTACGCGCAGGCAGTCGTCGACGGCACGCGCATTGCTGGCCCACACGTGCGCGCCCAGTGTGCGCGCCACCTCGCCGACATCGCCGAGGGCGGCAAGCGCGGCCTGGTCTGGGACCTGGCGGAAGCGAAGAAGGCGATCGGCTTCTACCGCGACATCCTGAAGCTGAACGGCGGCGACTTCGAAGGCCTTCCGTTCGAGCTACTGCCCTGGCAGCAGTTTGTCGTCGGCAGCATCTTCGGGTGGAAGGGCGCCGACGGATACCGCCGCTTCCGCGTGGTCTACGTGGAGACGGCGAAAGGCAGCGGCAAGTCGCCGCTGGCCGCCGGCGTCGGCATGAAGGGTCTGGTCGCTGACGGTGAGGCGCGCGCCGAAATCTACTCGGCGGCGACGAAGAAGGACCAAGCGATGATCCTGTTCCGAGATGCGACGGCGATGTTCGACCAGTCGCCGGAACTGGAGAAGCGTCTCGTCAAGAGCGGCACCGGCGAGAAGGCCTGGAACCTGGCCTATTTGCAGACCGGCTCATTCTTCCGGCCCATCAGCAGCGACGACGGCCAGTCGGGCCCGCGCCCGCACATCGCGCTCGTCGACGAGTACCACGAGCACAAGACTGCGACCGTCCTGGAAATGCTGCGCGCCGGTACGAAGAGCCGGCGCCAGGCGCTGATCTTCATCATCACAAACGCCGGCGCGAGCCGCAAGTCGCCGTGCTGGAACTCGCACGAGTACGGCGCGAAGGTCGCCTCCGGCGAGCTGGTCGACGACGCCTTCTTCCCGTTCATCTGCTCGCTCGACGAAGGGGACGACCCGTTCGCCGACGAGTCGTGCTGGCCAAAGGCAAACCCCAGCCTGCAGGACGCGAACCTGCCGGGCTACAAGTACTTGCGCGAGCAGGTGACCGAGGCGAAAGGCATGCCCTCGAAAGAGGCCATCGTCCGACGCCTGAACTTCTGCCAGTGGACCGATGCCGAGGCGCCCTGGATCAGCCACGAGATCTGGACCGCCGCGAAGCTCGACTACGACGTAGAGCAACTGCGCGGTCGGCGCGCGATTGCGGCGATGGACCTCGCGAGCACCACCGACTTGACCGGCCTGGTGTACCTGGTGGAGCCGGTGGAAGCGGGTGAGCCCTGGAAGCTGGTGCCCTATGCCTGGCTGCCGGACGCTGACCTGCAGCGGCGCGCCGACCAGGACCGTGTCCCGTACGTCCAGTGGAAGGCGGAAGGCTTCCTCGACACGACGCCGGGCCGCGCGATCAGCAAACGGATCATCCTGCAGAAGCTATCCGGCATGTGCGACTTCTTCGAGGTCATCACCTGCGCGTACGACCGCTGGCGGATGGCCGACCTGATCCAGATGGCGGCCGACGACGGCATCAGCCTGCCGCCGATGAAGGAATTCGGCCAGGGCTACAAGGACATGAGCCCGGCCATCGAGCAGTTCGAAACGATGCTGCTCAACGGCGAGCTGGCGCACAACGGCCACAAGGTGCTGACCATGTGCGCCGGTAACGCGGTGACCGACTCGGACGCTGCCGGCAACCGGAAGCTCGACAAGGCGAAGGCCACCGGCCGCATCGACTTGATCATCGCAGCGGTGATGGCGGCCGGCCTGGTGAACACCCTGGAGGTGCCGACCGAATCGGCTTATCAAAGCCGCGGCATTCTAATGTTTTGAGGAATACATGGAACTATTCGACGCACTGAGCGCCACCGCGCACTGGCGTGGGGCGTCGCTGGGGCAGAGCTCCGAGGAAGCATCGGCGCATCTCCATTCGCGCGGCACCGGCGTGCTTGCATCCGCCGCTTCCGGCATGAGCGACTTCATTCGCGGCGGTGGCGACTCGAACGGCAGCGAAAGGGTGACGCCTGAGAACTCGCTCAAGAACATGGCGATCCTGCGTTGCGTCAGCCTGATCTCTGAATCGATCGGCATGCTGCCCCTGAACCTGATGGAGCGTGGCGAGGCCAAAGCCCATGCCATCGGGCACCCGCTCTACAAGGTGCTGAAGCAGCGCCCGAATGAATTCCAGGGCGCCTACAAGTTCAAGAGCACCATGCAGCTGCGTGCGCTGATCCACGGCAACGCCTATGCCCGCGTCATCTGGCGCGGCAACTCGGTGGTCCGCCTGATCCCGCTCGACTCGAAAAAGGTCGAGCCGAAGATGAACGACGACTTCACCGTTCGCTACGAATACCAAACGCCTGGCGGCGGCAAGGTCACGCTGAAGGCACGCGACATCCTGCACATCGCGGACTTGGCCGATGACGAGTATGGCCTGGTCGGCATGTCGCGCGTAAAGAAGGCGGAGGAATCGATCAGTCTTGCCTTCCAGGCCGAGAAGGCAGCAGGCCGCCTCTTCAAGAACGGTGTCCTGGCTGGCGGCGCTCTGTCCTACCCGAAAAAGCTCGACGAGCAGCAGATCAAGAACATCCGTGAAAGCTTGGAGGAGCGCTATGCCGGCACGCAAAACGCGCACAAGTGGATGGTTCTCGAGGACGGGATCAAAGCCGAGAAGTGGGTGAACAGCGCCCAGGACTCGCAGCTTCACGAAAGCCGGAACCACCAGACCGAGGAAATCGCCCGCGCGTTCGGCGTGCCGCGACCACTGCTGATGATGGACGACACCTCGTGGGGTAGCGGCATCGAGCAGTTGGGCATCTTCTTCATCGCCTATGGCCTGCAGCACTGGTTCGAGATCTGGGAGGACGCGATCGAGAACACGCTGCTGAGCGAGCAGGAGCGCGACAGCCTCGAAGTGAAGTTCAACCCCCATGCCTTGATGCGCGGCACGCTTAAGGACCAGTCCGAATTCTTCGCCAAGGCGCTCGGGTCGGGCGGAAGCCAGCCCTACATGACGGGCAACGAGGTGCGTGACAAGCTCGACATGCCAAGGTCCGACGAACCCGCAGCCGACTCGCTGCAAAGCCCTATCACGAGGAATACGAATGTCCCTGCTCCAACTACCTGAAATCAAGGCTGACGCCCGCATCGGCGCGGCGCAGTTCGACATGCGCCCGGACGCGCTCGAGCGCTGGGAGCCGGGCGTGTGCGCCGCGGTCGAAGACGCCGCCTCGGTCTCGATCTACGAACAGATCGGCGCATCCTGGGATGGCTCTGGCTTCACCGCCAGTCGCATGGGCGCCATCCTGCGCAACATCGGCGCGCGCGACGTGACGGTGAACGTGAACTCGCCAGGCGGCGACTTCTTCGAAGGCGTGGCCATCTACAACCTGCTCCGGCAGCACAAGGCGAAGGTCACTATCCAGGTGATGGGTCTGGCCGCATCGGCCGCATCGGTGATTGCCATGGCCGGCGACGAGATCCTGATGGGCGACGGCGCGTTCCTGATGATCCACAACGCCTGGGCTGTCGCCGTCGGAAACCGCCACGACATGCTGGCCGCGTCCGAGCAGCTGGCGCCGTTCGACCAGGCCATGGCCGAGGTCTACGCGGCGCGCTCCGGCAAATCGGTCGAAGAGGCCGCCGAGATGATGGACAAGGAAACCTGGATCGGCGCCGCCCAGGCGGTGAAGGACGGCTTCGCAACGGGCATGGTCGACCGTTCGAACATCACACAAGACACGAAAGCGCAGGGGAACAAGAAGTACCTGGCGCTGGTAGAGGCATCGATGGCGCGCGCGGGGCACTCCCGCTCGGTGCGCCGCGATGCCTTGAAATCCCTATTTTCTGGCACGCCGGGCGCTGCTGAAAATAATGCCACGCCGAGCGCTGGCCAAGACGTAGCAGCATCCCTGCAGTCCCTCCTGAACAATTTGAAAGGCACCCAATGAAAAACCAATCCATGGCGCTCATGCTGATCGCCTCCGCTCTGGCCGCCAACGCACAAGCCGGCGTCACCCGTGGCATCGTCAACGTCCGCGCCGACCTCGACATCAAGGCCACCGTCGAAGCACTGAACAAGGCGTTCGCCGACTTCAAGGCCGAGCACACCAAACACCTGGACGACGTCAAGAAAGGCCAGGCCGATGCGCTGCAAGCGCTGAAGGTGGACGCGATCAACGCGAACATCAGCGAACTGCAGGCCGCCGTCGATGCAGCCACCACCAAGATGGCTGCGATGGAAATGGGCGTCGGCGGCGCTCGCCCGGTGAAGGATAAGGAATACAGCGACTCGTTCCAGGCCCACATCCGCCGCGGCGACGTCCAGGCCGCGCTGAACAAAGGCACTGCGGCCGAGGGCGGCTATACCGTCCCGATCGAATGGGATCGCACCATCACCGACAAGCTGGTCATCATCTCACCGATGCGTGAGCTGTGCACCGTCCAGTCGGTCGGCGGCGCCGGCTACTCGAAGCTGATCAACATGCGTGGCACCGGCAGCGGCTGGGTCGGCGAAGTCGCTGCCCGTCCGGAAACCAACACGCCGCAGTTCGCCACCCAAGCCTACGGCTGGGGCGAGCTGTACGCGAACCCGAGCGCGACCCAGGGCATGCTGGACGACAGCGAGCTGGACCTGGAGCAGTGGCTGGCCGGCGAAGTGGACACCGAATTTTCCTACCAGGAGAACAAGGCGTTCGTCAGCGGCGACGGCACCAACAAGCCGCGCGGCCTGCTGACCTACGCCGCTGGTGGCACGAACCTGCATCCGCTCGGTGGCATTGCCACCATCGCATCGGGCGCCGTCGGCGGCATCACCGGCGATGCAATCATGGACCTGATCTACTCGCTCCCTTCGGCGTTCACGAACCAGGCCCGCTTCGCTCTGAACCGCAACTCGCATCTCAAGGTTCGCAAGCTGAAGGATGGCCAGGGCAACTACCTGTGGCAGCCGTCGCTGGTCGCTGGCCAGCCTGCAACCCTGGGCGGCTACGGCCTGGCCGAGGTGCCGGACATGCCGGACGTGGCGACCAATGCGCTGTCGATCGCCTTCGGCGACTTCAAGCGCGCGTACAAGATCCTGGATCGGATCGGCGTGCGCGTTCTGCGCGACCCGTTCACCAACAAGCCGTACATCAGCTTCTACACCACGAAGCGCGTGGGCGGCGGCCTGGAGAACCCGGAGTGCATGAAGTTCATGAAGATCGGCTGATCGAAAAGTGAACCCACAAAAGGCCCGGTAGATACCTGGCCTTTTCCTTTTGGAGAATCCGATGAAATTCACGAAACCATTCCAGGGTGTGCCCGACGGCGCGATTTACCCGGTGCACTACCAGGCGGGGGATGAGTGTCCGCCTGAACTGATGGCCTCGGCGGCCGCGCTCGAATCGATCGCGAAGGTCGAAGAGCTCGCGGCAGCTGACGTCGTGGTACCTCAGGCCGCTGACATGGAGCAGCCACAAAAACAAGCCGACGAACTCGCGCCTGCACCAGTCATGCCGGCCGCGAAGCCAGGCAGGAGAAAGTAAGCCGATGGGCATCGGGCCCGCCACCACCGCCCTCATCGCCAATCTGCGCGAGTGGGCGGCCGACCCGGGCGCCTGGTGCTACCCGGTAAAGACAACCCGCGGCCGGGCCGTGATCTTCCCAGAAGACGTGGTCGGCTGCACCGATGAGCAGCTGGTCGCATTGATCTGCGCGCGGCTGAACGAAAATAAGTAGAGGACCACATGGCCATTACCGCCGCATTCCCCAACCAGGCAAAGCTCGATGCACTGCAGTCGTCCTGCCCGCCGGGCAACACGTACAAGTGCGCCCTGTATGCAAGTTCGGCCACGCTGAACGCGGGCACCGCGACGTATTCGGCCGCGGGGGAAGTGACCGGCACCGGCTACACGGCGGGCGGCGCAACCCTCAGCGGCTACGCTGCGGCGCTTGACGGAACGACCGCCATCCTCGACTTCGCCGATCCATCGTGGTCGAACTCGACGATCACGGCGCGAGGGTGCGTGATCTATGACGCCACCAATGGAAATAAGGTCAAGGCAGTCCTGGACTTCGGTGCCGATATCACCTCGACTAACGGTACATTCACCGTGAATTTGCCCGCGCCGGCAGCGGCGACCGCGGTTATTCGCATCGCGTAAGGGCGCTCGCATGAGGCGACTATACCGCTGTACCGTGATCGGTAGCGGCGCTGGCGATGACGCCTACCGCCCGAAGGTTGCTGATTACAGCATCGCGTGGCAGGTCGCCATCGAGTTCCTTCCCGGTGCTGCCGTGGTCGATGTAGAGGTCACGGCCGATGCAGCGACGCACGACCTTATCGCTCGCGACCCAGACATTGTGGCGCTCCCATGACGCAAACCCTGTTTGTAAACGAGCCATTTAACGGCACCCCGGGCGACGCGCTGGGTGCGGCCAGCCCTGGATGGCAGAAGGTGCCGGGGGTAACGGGCGACGCCTTTATTACCTCAGGCGGCGACCGGCTACGGTTCTCTGGCTCCACGCTCTACTACCTGAGCAGCGCGCCGGCGCCAGGGCCCGATTATTCGGCGACGATCGACCTGTACATTGCATCGACGACCAGCGGTCCTGGCGTGGGTGTCGCCGTTCGACTTGCCGGCAACGCGCAGACCTACTATCTCGCCCGCCTTCTGATCGGCACCGGGATCCAGCTCTATCGAGTCCTCGGCGGCACGTCGACGCTGCTTGGAAGTGCGCCCTACAGTGCAGTCGCCGGGGCGATGCTGCGACTCCGCCTGGATGCCAGCGGATCGGCGCTTAACGTCTATGTGGACGATGCGCCCACCCCGGTGATCTCCGCGATCGACACCGCGATTCCGGATGCGGGCTATGTTGGCATCCGTTCGATCAACGCGGCATCGCAGCTTCTGATCGAGAGCTTGACGGCGACGAGTGAATCGGCTGCTGGGGTTGTAACGAATGGATTCGCCGCGCCAAATGGCGCCGCCAGTGTCGGCCAGGTTGGCGCGCCGGCCGCAAGCGGGAGTGCTGCAGCGTCACCGGAAGGTGTCGGCGCTGCTGCATCGGCGGGCATGGCCACGACTTCAGCCGGCGCCCGCGCGGCAGCCGCCGGCG
>DOUW01000421.1 GCA_003520365.1 Massilia sp. | reverse complement strand
CGCTGCTCGGCGAGGCCACGCGCGACCACGCGACCGGTGCGCTCGATGCCGTCAAGGCGGGCTTCGCCCTGCGCATGGCGCGCCTGCCGGCCCAGGTCGTCTGCGTCGCCGATTTCGCCGGCCCGGCACGGCTGAGCGTGGAACAATGGGCCGCCGACGAGTTCGAATTGTCGATCGAGCAGTATCACCGCAAGTCGGGGCTGCTCGATGGCGGAATGATCGTGCTGGCGCTGTTCGTGCTGCTGACGGCCTTCATCAACCGCCAGCGGCTGTACGTCCTGTTTGCCGGCTGGCTGATCCTGAACCTGCGCGTGGGCGCGCTGTCCGCCGGCTGGGACATCCAGTGGCTGGGCCAGACCCTTCCGGCCGACTGGTTGCTGCTGAGCCGCACGGTCACCATCACGCTGTACGGCATCGCCACCCTGACGCTGTACCAGTACCTGTTGCGCGAAAGCCTCGACGACCTGCGCTACTCGGCGCCGATGCGCATCATGCAATGGTTGTGCATGCCGATGCTGGTGGCGGCGATCGTGGTGCCGTTCCGGATCTTCCTGCCGATGTTGTGGGTGATCTGCACCTGCTGCCTGTCGCTGATGACGGTCGGCCTGTTCAAGATCATGGTCGAATCGCGCAACCGCGTCGCCTCGTGGTTCGCCGCCTCGTTCGCGCTGACCTTCCTGGCCTCGCTGGCGGAGATCGTCGCGGCCGCGCTCGGCGTGCGCGAAGTGGTCGGGGTCATCAACAGCGTCACCGCCGCGCTGGCCTCCAGCCTGCTGGCCGCGCTGGCCGTCGCCGAGCAGATGCGCCTGGAGACGCAAAAGCGCATTGCGGCCCAGGCCGAGCTCGAGCATGCCTACGAGGCGATGCCGGTCGGCCTGTTCACGCTCGACCTGCATGGCCTGTTCCTGTCGGCCAACCCGGCCCTGTGCCGCATGCTGGCCTGCGAGACGCCCGTCTCCAGCCGTACCCTGTGGCAGCAGTTCTTCGACGAGGCCACCTGGTTCAGCCTGCGCGAGCAGGTGCACCAGCAGACCCATGTCGAGATGGAGATCGCCAGCCGCGAAGGCGAGCGCCGCTTCCTGGTGCGCGCGACGCTGGCCCATGGCCGCATCGAAGGCGTGCTGGAAGACATCACCGAAAAGACCAAGGCCACCGAACAGCTCAAGTTCATGGCCAACAACGATCCGCTGACCCGCGTCTTCAACCGCCGCGGCATCGAGAAGGCCTTCGAGCACGCCGCCGTCTCGCTGGCGGCGGGCAAGCCGCTGGCCGTCGCCTATATCGACCTCGACCGCTTCAAGCTGATCAACGACCTGTTCGGCCACGCCGCCGGCGACGAGGTGCTCAAGCAGGTCTGCGAACGGATGGCGATGATGCTGGCCGGCGGCCAGCAGATCGGCCGCGTCGGCGGCGACGAGTTCGTGATCGTGATGCCCGACACCGCGATCCCGCTGGCCTCGCTGATCTGCCGCGGCATCGTCGAGCGCATCGGCGGCACGCCTTACCGGGTCGGCGACAAGGCCTTCCACGTGCGCGGCTCGGTCGGCCTGATCGAGGTCTCGGACGGCATGCCGATGAAGGACGCGATCTCGACCGCCGACCGCGCCTGCCGGGAAGCGAAGGAAGCAAGCGACGGCCTGGTGGTGTACGAACGCAACGCCCGCGCCTTCCACGAGCGCGAGGCCGAGCTGAACCTGGTGGCGAAGCTGCAGGGACCGCACGCGACCGAGGGCCTGTTCATCGAGATGCAGCCGATCATGTCGCTCAAGTCGCCGCACGAGTCGCTCAACTTCGAGGTGCTGCTGCGCATGCGCGGCGCCGACGGGAAAGTGATGCCGGCCGGTCCGCTGATCGGCGCGGCGGAGAAGAGCGGCCGCGCCGGCGTGATCGACCGCTGGGTGCTGGCCACCACGCTCGGCTGGATCGCCGAGAATGCCGGGCGCCTGCCGAACACGCGTTTCGTCTGCATGAACCTGTCGGGCGCCTCGCTCAACGACGAGCGCTTCGTCCAGGACACGCTCGAGATCCTGGCGCGCCACGTACATGTCGCCAGCCGCCTGTGCATGGAAATCACCGAGAGCGTGGCCCTGCACGACCTCGACAACACGCGCCGCTTCATCGACCAGGTGCGCAACTTCGGCGTCAAGGTGGCGCTGGACGACTTCGGCGCCGGCTATACCTCCTTCTCCTACCTGAAGGAGCTGCCGGCCGACGTGCTGAAGATCGACGGCAACTTCATCGTCAACATCAACGCGCACCCGGCCAACGTCGCCATCGTCGAAGCCATCGTCAATCTGGCCGTGAACCTGGGCATGAAGACGATCGCCGAATGGGCCGAGGACGCGGCCACCGTACAGACCCTGGCCGAGATCGGCGTCGACTACGTGCAGGGTTGGGCCGTGGCGCGCTCGCAGGCACCTGAGAAAATCCTGAACGCGGCCTCGTCGGCCAGCTTCATCGACGACGCGGTCCTGCTCGAGATGCTGCCCTCGCTGGGCAACGCCGCCGCGCTCGACCTGCGCGGCTTCATGCGCTCCTACTAGCAGGAAGAACTAGCTGGAAGGGGCGGCAGAACGGTTCCGCCAATCGGTGGACCGTTTGAGAGGTATCAGCGGGTGTCCCCGGTGTTGCCCGGCTGCCTTGGTCCGCCGCCCATCCGCACTACACTGCAAGGATTGCACGACCGGACGCACCGCCAGGTGGCGCCGGTCCGATGCGTGCGCAGCCTGGCGGCGATGGGAGGCCAGCATGAGGTGCCAGTATCAAACTCGCCAGTATCAAACTCGTCAGCATCAAACTTGCCAGCATCGAACGACGCGCAGCCACGTCCTGTCGCGGTTGGCGCTGCTGTGCGCGGCGCTCGCGCCGACCCTGGCGGGCGCCGCCGAAGCGGACGCCAGGCGCCTGCTGAAGGCGATGTCCGATTACCTGGCGGCGCAGAAGGCGATTTCCTTCGAATTCGACTCCAGCCTCGACCTCGTCAGCGCCCAGCAGCAGAAGCTGACGCTGGCCGCTTCGGGCAGCGTGGTCATGAACCGGCCGGACAAGCTGCACGTCAGCCGCCGCGGCGGCTTTGCCCACATGGAGATGAGCTTCGACGGCAAGACCGTGACCCTGCTCGGCAAGAATTCGAATATGTACGCCCAGGTCGAGGCGGCCGGCAGCATCGACCAATTGGTCGACGTGTTGCGCGACAAATACCACCGGCCGGTGCCGGGAGCCGATTTGCTGATGTCCGATCCCTACAAGGAATTGATGCCGGAGGTGACTGAGGTCAAGGACCTCGGCAGCGGCGTCATCCGCGGGGTGGAGTGCGACCATCTCGCTTTCCGCGCGCGCGAGGTCGACTGGCAGATCTGGATCGCGCAGGGTGCGACGCCGTATCCCTGCCGCTATGTCATCACCAGTAAGAAGGTCACCGGCGCGCCGGAGTACCGCATCGACATCCGCGACTGGAAGACCGGCGCCAAGGTGCCCACCGATGCGTTCAGGCTGGCCATTCCGGCCGGCGCCCAGAAGCTGACACCCGACAAGGTCCAGGAATTGAGCGACATCCCTGCCATCTTCAAGGCCACCGATGCGGCGAAAGGAAATCCATGAAGATCATGAAACGGTATGGGCCCGGCGTGCTGGCGCTGTTGGCGCTGGGGCTGGCCCTCGAGGCGGCCGAGCACGCCGGCGTGCCGAATCTGCCCAGCGTGGTGGCGCCGGCCGGGGCGG
>DOUW01000217.1 GCA_003520365.1 Massilia sp. | reverse complement strand
AGCGCGAAGGCCGCGACCGCCGCCAGCACCGCCGGCACCAGGTCCTGCCGGCCCAGCACCAGGTTGTCGGCCACCGACGAGACCATGCCGGTCACGTGCGAGGTGTATTGGCCGACCGCGAGCAGGCCGCCTGCGTTGATCGCGCCGGCGACAAACGCCAGCACGAGGCCCAGCTGGCGATTCGCCGCCGCGCTGCGCTGGTGGCCGGTAAGGCGCCGCATGGTGTTGATCGGCACGGTCGTTTCGCTCCTTGATTCGGTAGTCAATCTTACTGCAAGTGAACATTCGGATGGTGGCAACGGCATCGGCGGGCCGGCGCTATAATCAAAAAATCCATTTCTGCAAAAGTGCCCACGGACCCGTCGTGAATCCACATCTCGAAAAACTCCACCCCTACCCGTTCGAAAAGCTGCGCGCACTCTTCGCCGGCGTAACGCCGAGCAGCGACTACGCGCCGATCAGCCTCGGCATCGGCGAGCCGAAGCACCAGACCCCGGCCTTCATCGAAAAGGCGCTCACCCATGCGATCGCCGGCCTGGCCAACTACCCCAGCACGGTCGGCAGCGAGCCGCTGCGCGCGGCGATTGCCGGCTGGCTGGAGCGCCGCTACGCGATTCCCGCGCTGGACCCGGCCACCATGGTGTTGCCGGTGAACGGCTCGCGCGAGGCGCTGTTCGCGATCGCCCATGCGGTGATCGACGCCGGCCGCCCGGATGCGCTGGTGCTGTGCCCGAACCCGTTCTACCAGATCTACGAAGGCGCCGCCTATCTGGCCGGCGCCACGCCCTGGTTCGTGAACTCCGACCCGGCGCGCAACTTCGCCTGCGATTACGGCAGCGTGCCGATCGATGTCTGGGCGCGCGTGCAGCTGCTCTACGTCTGCTCGCCGGGCAACCCGACCGGCGCCGTGCTGACGCTGGAAGACTGGCGCGAACTGTTCGAGCTGTCCGACCGCCACGGCTTCGTGATCGCCGCCGACGAATGCTATTCCGAGATCTACAGTGGCTCCACCCCGCCGCTCGGCGCGCTGGAAGCGGCGCACCAGCTCGGGCGCAGCGCGGGCGAGCGTCCGTACCAGAACCTGATCGTCTTCTCCAGCCTGTCGAAGCGCTCGAACGTGCCGGGCATGCGCTCGGGCTTCGTCGCCGGCGACCCGCAGGTGATGAAGAAATTCCTGCTCTACCGCACCTACTGCGGCGGCGCCATGTCGCCGCCGGTGCAGGCGGCCTCGATCGCGGCCTGGAACGACGAAGCCCACGTGCAGGACAACCGCACGCTGTACAAGGAAAAGTTCAAGCTGATCACGCCGATGCTGCGCGAGGTGCTCGACGTCGAGCTGCCCGACGCCGGCTTCTACCTGTGGGCCGACGTGCGGCGCACCGGCCTTTCCGACACCGAGTTCGCACGCCGTCTCTACGCCGAATATAATGTGACGGTTCTGCCCGGCAGTTATCTCGCGCGCGACGCGCACGGGACCAATCCGGGCCGCAACCGCATCCGCATGGCGCTGGTGGCGGGCGTCGACGAAGGGCTGGAAGCGGCCACGCGTATCGTCCAGTTCTGCCAGTCCCTGCGCGCAGCTTCCTGATAAAGAGATTACCCATCATGACCCAACAACTCCAGAACATCATCGACACCGCGTGGGAACAGCGCGCGGACTTCAGCCCATCGACCGCTCCGGCCGACGTGCGCAACGCCGTGGCCGAAGTACTGGCCGGCCTCGACGCGGGCACCCTGCGCGTGGCGCAGAAGGAAGGCGGCGAGTGGCTCGTCAACCAGTGGATCAAGAAGGCCGTGCTGCTGTCGTTCCGCCTCGAAAACAACGTCCCTGTGGAGGGCGGTGGCATGCAGTTCTACGACAAGGTCCCGACCAAGTTCGCCGACTACAGCGCCGAGGACTTCGCCAAGGGCGGCTTCCGCGTGGTGCCGCCGGCCGTCGCGCGCCGCGGTTCCTTCATCGGCAAGAACGTGGTCCTGATGCCGTCCTACGTGAACATCGGCGCCTACGTCGACGAAGGCACCATGGTCGACACCTGGGCCACCGTCGGCTCCTGCGCCCAGATCGGCAAGAACGTCCACCTGTCGGGCGGCGTCGGCATCGGCGGCGTGCTGGAACCGATGCAGGCGAATCCGACCATCATCGAAGACAACTGCTTCATCGGCGCCCGTTCGGAAATCGTCGAAGGCGTGATCGTCGAAGAGAACTCGGTGATCTCGATGGGCGTGTACATCGGCCAGTCGACCAAGATCTACAACCGCGAAACCGGCGAAGTCACCTACGGCCGCGTGCCGGCCGGCTCGGTCGTGGTCTCGGGTTCGCTGCCCTCCGCCGACGGCAAGTACAGCCTGTACTGCGCTGTGATCGTCAAGCAGGTCGATGCCAAGACCCGCGCCAAGACCGGCATCAACGAGCTGCTGCGCGGCATCTGATTCCAGGCGGCGCACCACGCGCCGCATCCGGGCCACGCAAGCTGGCCCGCCCCCCGCCGGCCTGTTTCCTGCAGGCCGGCGCCTCCTTCCCTTCCGCTTCCCCATCTTGCCCCCGATGCGCACCGCGTGCCTCATGCTCGCCCCTGCGTCCGTCCAGCTTCATTGTCCAGGACAAAATTTCATAAAGACACTTTTTATTTCTATAAAGTAACGTATAATTCTGTTTGTCCTAGACAAACTAGCCAACCATCTTGGAGGAACAGCATGACCGCAAACATGACCGTGATCGCATTCGGAAAAGACGACATCGACAACAAGCTGTCGGCCATGTCGGCCAAGCAGATCGATGACCTGGCCTTCGGCGCGATCCAGCTCGACGCGCAGGGCAAGATCCTGCGCTACAACGAGGCCGAGGCGCAGATCACCGGACGCAATGCCGCCTCCGTCATCGGCAGCAATTTCTTCCGTGACGTCGCGCCCTGCACCAACACCTCGAAGTTCAAGGGCGTGTTCGACGCCGGCGTGCGCACCAATACCCTGAACACCATGTTCGAATACGTGTTCGACTACAAGATGAACCCGACCAAGGTGAAGATCCACATGAAGAAGGCGATCAGCGACGGCACCTTCTGGATCTTCGTCAAGCGCCTGTAAGACCATGCACGGCCCGGCTACGCTCCCTGCGCCGTGGTGGACGGCGCGGCCCGCCCTGGTCCGCTTCATCGGCGACCTGGTGGCCTCCGAACTGGCGGCATTGCGCCACGATCCCCTGCTCCAGGCACGCGCCTGGGACGAATCGCTGTCGCTGGAACACGACCTCGGTCTCGATTCGCTCGAGTTCATGCACGTCGCCGGCGCCCTGTCCGCGGCGCTGCAGATGCACCACAGCGGCATCGAAGACTACCTGCTGGCGCGCCGTACCTTGGGCGACTGGGCCGATATCGCCACGCTGGCGCTGCGGCACCGCGACGCCGACATGGTCTTCAGCACCTCCGGCAGCACCGGCCAGCCCAAGCGCTGCCTGCACGCGCTGGACAAGCTGGAGCAGGAGGCAACGGCGCTTGCCGCCCTGTTCCCGGACCGGCGCCGCGTGCTGGCCGCGGTCCCCAGCCACCATATCTTCGGCTTCCTGTTCACCCAGCTGCTGCCGCGCCACCTCGGCCTGGCGCCGGACGCGGTGCTCGGC